>NZ_JACUZX010000039.1:0-34222 GCF_014851575.1 Rhizobium sp. RHZ02 | reverse complement strand
CCCTCCGTATTGGCGGCGATTTCTGCCGGTGGCTCAAGCCACCGCCTCCAGGCCGAGCGCGAACAACCGCTCGAGCTGGTTGATTTCGGCGTCGGTCAGCGCGATGCCGTCGGCCTTCGATTTTGCGCGCGCCGCATACCGGCGCTGCGAGGGAAGGCGGGCGCCCTGGCCGACGATGGACTCGAACAGGGTCTCTGCCCGCGCAAACGGATTGCCTGGCCGGCCGGCGGCGAAGGCTTCCGGCGAGAAGGCGATGATCAATTCGCCGTGGAAAGGGGCCAGCGTCGTCGTGCCGAGATAGTCCAGCACCTCGGGGCTTGTCAGGTCGCCGATCATGATTCCGGCCAGTAGCTCGATCATCGTCCCGATGGCCGAGCCCTTATGCCCGCCGAACGGCAGCATGGCGCCGGCAAGCGCAGCCTCCGGATCGGTCGTCGGATTGCCGTCGGCATCGATCGCCCAGCCCTCGGGCAGCGACTTTCCAGCCCGCCGGTGCAGTTCGATTTCCCCGCGCGCGGCAACCGACGTGGCAAAATCGAAGACGTAGGGCGGCTGGCCGACGCGCGGCCAGGCAAAGGCGAAGGGGTTGGTGCCGAGCAGCGGTTTGTTGCCGCCGGTCGGCGCAACGGTTGCATAGCTCGGGCACATGACCAGGCCGGCGAGGCCCTGTTCGGTCAGGGCTTCCGCTTCCGACCAGAGCGCGGAGAAATGCGTGCAGTCGTTGATGACGAGGGCTGCAAGCCCGCAGGATCGGGTGCGCTCCACGAGAGCCGGCAAGCCGAGTTCGAAGGCCGGATTGGCAAAGCCACCCTTGGCGTTGACCTTCACGATCGCGGAGCCCTCCTGCAGCATAAGTTCCGGCACCGCGTCCGGATTCACTTTGCCCGCTTTGACGGTCCGCAGCGCACCCTCGATCCTGTAGATGCCATGCGATTTGCAGGCATCCCGCTCTCCGGAGACGATTACGCGCGCGAGTGCGCCGGCCTGGATCTCGTTGAGGCCAGCCTTGCGGAAAATCGCATCGACCCGCTCCTGCAGGGCCGGTACGGTCAGGGTGGTGTTGTCGCTCATCTCGTGTCTCTCATGAATGGCCCGGCCGCCGACGGCGATCGAGTGTTGATGTTATAAATACATAGAGTATACAAAGATCCGACATGCGCAATTCGCCTTTGGATGGATTTTCGCGTAAAGCACCACGGGCTCTCAAGAAAGGAATCGCAGATGGTCTTCACTCCCAATGGAAAACACCTCGTCGCGGGCGAATGGCTCGACGGAGCGGGTACTTTTGCATCCGCGCCGGCGCACGGTCCAGTCCACCAGTTTGCAGTCGGTACGGTAGATCTTGTCAATCGCGCCTGCGAGGCCGCCGAAGATGCGTTCTGGAGCTATGGCTACTCCACGCGCGAAGAACGCGCGGGGTTCTTGCGCGCCATCGCCGACGAGATCGAAGCCCGCGCCGAGGCGATCACCGCGATCGGTAGCCAGGAAACGGGTCTGCCGGAAGCTCGCCTGCAGGGCGAACGCGGCCGCACGACCGGTCAGCTACGGCTCTTCGCGGACCATATCGAAAAGGGCGAATATCTCGACCGCCGTCGTGATGCGGCACTGCCCGACCGCCAGCCCGCGGCACGGCCGGAAATCCGGCTTATCCAGCGCCCTGTCGGCCCGGTCGCCGTCTTCGGCGCCTCGAACTTCCCGCTGGCCTTCTCCACGGCCGGTGGTGATACCGCAGCCGCTCTGGCGGCAGGTTGCCCTGTTGTCGTCAAGGGTCACTCGGCGCATCCGGGAACCGGCGAAATCGTCGCGCAGGCGATCGAGGCCGCTATTCGCAAGACGGGTGTTCATCCCGGCGTCTTCTCGCTGATCCAGGGTGGCAACCGTGATGTCGGTCATGCACTCGTGCAGCATCCGCGGATCAAAGCTGTTGGCTTCACCGGTTCGCTCGCCGGCGGCCGCGCACTCTTCAATCTTTGCGCCGCGCGGCCGGAGCCGATCCCGTTCTTCGGTGAACTCGGTTCGGTCAATCCGATGTTCCTGCTGCCCGAGGCGCTGAAGGCACGCGCTGAAGCGCTCGGCCAGGGCTGGGCCGGGTCGCTGACGATGGGCGCCGGCCAGTTTTGCACCAACCCCGGCATTGCAGTTGTGACTGAAGGCGCCGAAGCCGATCGCTTCGTAGCCGCAACGGTCGAAGCGCTCGGCAAGGTCGCGCCGCAGACGATGCTGACGGATGGCATTGCGAAGGCCTACCAGGATGGGCAGTCACGCTTTGCAACTCGCAATACGGTCAAATCGCTGTTCGCCAGCGAGTCCTCTGGCCGCTCAGCCGCTCCGAACCTGTTTGAGACAACCGGCGCACAGTTCCTCGCCGATCACGCCCTGGGCGAAGAGGTCTTTGGACCGCTCGGCCTTGTCGTGCGTGTCCAGACGATCGATGAGATGGAGACGCTCGCTCGTGGCTTCGAAGGTCAGTTGACGGCGACGATCCATATGGATGCAGGTGACATTGCCGACGCCCGTCGTCTGCGCCCCGTGCTGGAACGCAAGGCAGGACGCGTCCTGGTCAATGGATTCCCGACCGGTGTCGAGGTGGTCGATTCGATGGTGCACGGCGGACCCTATCCGGCTTCAACCAACTTCGGCGCAACCAGCGTCGGCACAATGTCGATCCGGCGCTTCCTCCGCCCGGTTTCGTACCAGAACATGCCGGAAGATCTCCTGCCGGAAGATTTTCTCGGCTGATTCCTATCAAGGGTAGAAAAGCAAAGGGCGGCCACGACTTGGCCGCCCTTTTTTGTCGACGTAGCCGCTATTCAACTTATACTTTTTGCATACTTCATGTATTTTAGCATTGATTTGCGCGCGCCGAAGGGGAATAGTGCGCCTCGCTGTCAATCGACAATCCAACTCTGGGAGAGAGAATAGAATGAAACCTTCGGTCCTCGCCTTCGGCCTTCTGGCTGCCGCAACCGTTCTGACCAGCCCGGCGAAGGCCGACAAGTTGGACGACATCATCGGCTCGGGCACGCTGCGCTGCGCGGTCGTACTGGACTTCCCACCGATGGGTTCGCGCGACGAGAATAACAACCCGATCGGCTTCGACGTGGACTATTGCAACGATCTGGCTAAGACGCTGGGTGTAACCGCCGAAATCGTTGAGACCCCGTTCCCTGAGCGTATTCCGGCGCTGATGTCGGGTCGCGTTGATGTCGGCGTGGCCTCCACCTCCGACACGCTCGAGCGTGCCAAGACTGTCGGCATGACGGTTCCCTACTTCGCCTTCGAGATGGCGGTTACGGCCAACGAGAAGTCGGGCGTGAAGTCCTTCGAAGACATGAAGGGCAAGGTTGTCGGCGCAACCGCTGGCACTTACGAAGCGATCGCACTCGAACAACAGGTCAAGGCCTGGGGCGTCGGCGAGTTCCGTCCTTACCAGACGCAAGCCGACGTATTCCTGGCGTTGAGCCAGGGCCAAATCGATGCCACCGTTTCGACCTCGACCGTTGCCCAGGCCAACGTCAAGACCGGCAAGTTCGCCGGCATCGCTGTGGTCGGCAAGGCACCGTTCGACATCGACTACGTCTCGCTCTTCACCAACCGTGAGGAATACGGCCTGATCAACTACCTGAACCTGTTCATTAACCAGCAGGTTCGCACCGGCCGCTACGCCGAGCTCTACAAGAAGTGGGTTGGTGGCGACCTGCCGTCGCTCGCGGTCAATGGCGTTTACCGCTAATCCGCACCGTTTCTCCCGCGGCGCGAGGCATGACCTCGCGCCGCAGCTTTATGACAAGGTGAGACGGTAATGTTCAACTACACCTTCCACTGGAACCAGGCGCTCAAGGCATTGCCGCAGATGCTCGACGGTGCGCTGGTCACGATGCAGATTGCGCTCCTGTCCATGGTCATCGGATTGGCTTGCGCGATCGCGCTGACCTTGTTCCGGCTATCCGGCAACCGCATCCTTGGTGGCTTCGCCACGGCTTGGGTCGAGATCGCCCGAAATACGCCGGCGCTGTTCCAGATCTACATGGCTCATTTCGGACTCGGCAACTTTGGCATTCACCTCACGCCGTTTACCGCGCTCCTGGTTGGCATTGCCTTCAACAACGCTGGCTACCTGGCAGAAAATTTCCGCGGCGCGCTGAAGGCGATCCCGGACACGCAGACGCGCGCCGGACGCTCGCTCGGCATGACCTCGATGCAGGCCTTTCGCCTGATCGTCCTGCCGCAGATGCTGCGCGTGGCGTTTCTGCCGGCGACCAACCAGATGGTCTGGGCGGTCCTGATGACGTCGCTCGGCGTAACCGTCGGTATGAACACTGACCTTACCGGCGTGACGCAGGAACTGAATGCGCGCTCCTTCCGCACCTTTGAATTCTTCGCCTTGGCTGCCGTGATCTACTACGTCATCGCCAAGGTTCTGACCCTTGCCGCCCGGGCACTCGCCTGGCGCATGTTCCGTTATTGAGAGAGGTGAGAGATGTTTAGTACTGCCCTCACCTGGAGTGATCTGGCCTTTCTGGCGCAAGGCGCGGGAATGACGCTCGCGGTCACGGCCGTCTCGGTCGCTGCCGGAACCGTTCTCGGCATCTTCTTCGGGATGATCCGCGTCGAACTCGGACCTTACTGGTCCGCACCGCTGACCTTCGCGCTCGACGTCTTCCGCTCCGTGCCTTTGTTGATCCAGCTTGTGCTCGGAAATGCGCTGCAGTCCATCATGCGGCTTGGCTGGCCCCCATTCACGACCTCCTGCGTGGTGCTGTCGCTCTATACGGCTGCCTATTGCACGGAGATCGTCCGCGGTGGCATTTCCGCGGTGCCGCCGACCACGCGCCGTGCGGCTCGCTCGCTCGGCATGACCTGGTGGCAGGACATGCGCTATATTGTGGCCCCGCTCGCAACGCGCGTTTCGCTGCCGTCTTGGATCGGACTGACGCTCGGCGTCATGAAGGATTCCGCGCTGGTGCTCTGGCTCGGCCTGATCGAGTTGCTGCGCGCCTCGCAGATTCTCGTGACCCGGCTGCAGGAGCCGCTGTTCATCCTGATGATCTGCGGCACCGTCTACTTCATTATCAGCTTCCCCATCGCCCGGATTGGCGGGTATCTCGAAAAACGGTGGTCCCCCAATGATTGAGATTGAAAACGTCCGCAAATCCTTCGGCCCGTTGGAGGTTCTGAAGGGCATCAACCTCACTGTTCCGAAGGGCGAGGTGCTGACCATCATCGGTGGTTCCGGCTCGGGGAAGTCGACGCTGCTCACCTGCATCAATGGCCTTGAGGCCATCGACAGTGGCCGTATCGTTGTCGACGGCACGGATGTGCATGCCAAGGCGACCGACCTCAACAAGCTTCGCCGCAAGCTCGGCATCGTCTTCCAGCAGTGGAACGCTTTCCCGCATCTGACGGTGCTGGAAAACGTCATGCTTGCGCCGCGAAAAGTGCTCGGCCTTTCCAAGGCGGAAGCCGAGGCGATCGCGGTAAGGCAGCTCACCCACGTCGGCCTCGGGGAGAAGCTCAAGGTCTATCCTAACCGCATGTCGGGCGGCCAGCAGCAGCGCATGGCGATTGCGCGTGCGCTTGCCATGTCGCCAGAATACATGCTGTTCGACGAGGTCACCTCGGCGCTCGACCCACAGCTGGTTGGCGAAGTGCTCGACACACTGCGCATGCTGGCCTCCGAAGGCATGACGATGATCTGCGTCACGCACGAAATGAAGTTTGCGCGTGAGGTTTCAGACCGCGTCGCCTTCTTCCACAAGGGCGTGATGGCCGAGATCGCTCCCCCGGAAGAACTGTTCGGTGCGCCGAAGGATCCGGAGTTGCAGGCTTTCCTCGCTGCCACCCATTGAGGCGATGATGAACGATCAAATTCAGACGGATGTCATCGTAATCGGCGCGGGGGTCGTTGGGCTATCCGCTGCAATCGCGGCACAGGCAAGGGGGCTTTCGGTGGTCGTACTCGACCGGGAGGGTCCCGCTGCCGGCGCCTCGGCTGGCAATGCCGGCGCCTTCGCCTTTACCGACATCCTGCCGCTTGCTTCGCCGGGCATCCTCAAGAAAGCACCTAAGTGGCTGCTCGATCCGCTCGGCCCGCTTTCGGTGCCGCCAGCCTATGCCTTGCAGATCGCGCCATGGATGTTCCGCTTCTGGCGCGCCTGCGCGCCGGGCCGTGTCGCCCATTCGACTGCGGCGCAAACCGCGCTGATGGACCTTTCGAAGGCGGAGCTTGAGCCGTTCCTGCAGCAGACCGGCACCGTGGGCATGCTGCGCAAGGATGGCAATCTGCAGGTCTATGAGGGCGAAGCGGAACTGAAGGCTTCGCTTCCCGGCTGGAAAGCGCGGGAGGAGCATGGGATCGAGTTCCATCACCTCGATGCGGCCGGCATCAATGAGATCCAGCCTGGTATCGCGCCTCGCTTCACCCATGGCACCTTCACGCCTGGCTGGTACTCCATCGCCGATCCCAAGCTCTATACCCTTGCCCTGGCAGACCACTTCCGCGCCATCGGCGGCTCCATCGAGCGTGCGGAGGTCATCGCACTCCGTCCCGTTGATGGCGGCGTAGATGTCGTCAGTTCCGGCGGCGCTTCGCGACGGGCAGCACAGGTGGTCCTATCGGCGGGTGCATTTTCACATCAGGTGGCCCGTACGATCGGGGAGAATATCCCGCTCGAAACGGAAAGGGGCTACAATACCACGCTCCCTCCCGAGGCTTTCGATCTGCGCACCCAGGTTACCTTCGGCGGGCACGGATTTGTCGTTACCCGGCTGTCGACAGGCATCCGCGTGGGCGGCGCCGTCGAGCTTGGGGGCTTGAAGCTTCCGCCGAACTTCCGTCGATCGGAGGCGATGCTGAAGAAGGCACAGAGCTTCCTGCCCGGCCTGAAGCCTCAGGGCGGCGTCCAGTGGATGGGGTTCCGCCCATCCTTGCCGGACAGCCTGCCCGCCGTCGGTCACGCCCGCGCCACGCAGCGCGTCGTCTATGCCTTCGGTCACGGCCATCTTGGCCTGACTCAGTCGGCTGGCACCGCGCGCATCGTTGCGGATTTGCTCACGGGCAAGAAGCCGGCGATCGACATTGCATCCTTCTCACCCCAAAGATTCTGATGGAGGCGGGAGCGCGCTAATGACAGTTGGCCGCATCAGCCCCCATTGGTGAATGACTCCCTCCGCTCAAGGCTTCGTGGTGAAATGAAAACCCTCGCACTCGATCGCAGCATTCTCGGCGGTACCGCGAATGGCCCCGTCATTGTCGCAAAGGAGGCATTGAGCTTCTGGGGCGGGGTCGATCCCGCTACTGGCTTGGTGATCGACGTCCACCACCCGCTTCACGGAACCCGCCTCACCGGTGGCATTCTGATGATGCCCTCGAGCCGCGGATCCTGTACGGGTTCCGGCGTACTCCTCGACCTCGTCCTGACGGGTCGCGCACCGGCCGCCCTGGTTTTTTCCGAAGCCGAGGATGTGTTGACGCTCGGCGCGCTGATCGCGTCCGAAATGTTCGGCAAGCCTCTGCCCGTCGTACGGCTTGGGCCGGAGGCCTTTGCGGCGCTCTCCCGCGCGAAGACCGCCGAGATCAGCGATACGGTGGTTGTCGCAGACGAGGTGGAGATTCCGATCGCTCCTCCGGCAACCGCTGCGCTCGACCTAAACGATGCAGATCGCGCCATGCTTGACGGGCAGCAGGGCATCGCCGTGCAGCAGGCCATGCGCATCATCTGCGCCATGGCGGCGCAGCAGGGCGCGCGCGGCCTCGTGGATGTCACGCAGGGCCATATCGACGGCTGCATCTATGCGAGCCCCGCCAATCTCACCTTTGCGGAAAAGATGGCTGATATGGGCGCGCAGGTCCGCGTGCCGACGACCATGAACGCCATTTCCGTCGACCGCGCCAATTGGCAAGCGCAAGGCGTTCCGGAAAGCTTCGGCGACCCGGCTGCACGGCTTGCCGATGCCTATGTGCGCATGGGCTGTCGCCCGACCTTCACCTGCTCTCCCTATCTGCTGGATAGCGCACCGCAGGCGGGAGAATCGATTGCATGGGCAGAGTCCAACGCAGTGATCTTCGCCAATACCGTGCTCGGCGCGCGGACGGCAAAACACCCCGATTTCCTCGATCTCTGCATCGCGCTAACGGGACGTGCGCCGCTGTCCGGCGTTTATCTCGACGAGCATCGCAAGGCACGACGGATCATTGATGTCGAATTGCCCGAGCGCGTCGATGACGCTTTCTGGCCGCTCATCGGTTATCTCGCAGGTCGCGCGGCGCCGGATCGCATCCCGCTTTTGCGCGGCCTAAGCTCCGCGCGGCCTTCGCAGGACGACCTGAAGGCGCTGTGCGCCGCTTTTGGCACCACGTCAGCAGCACCCATGCTGCATGTGGAGGGCGTTACGCCCGAAGCTGCCGGCTCGGCCCGCGACGATGCCGATCGGGTTGTCATCTCGCGCGCCGACATGGCTGCGGCCTGGACGGTTCTAAACGAGGGGCCGGAAGAGGTGGAACTCGTTGCCATTGGCAGCCCGCATGCCTCCCTGACCGAATGTCGAGCCTTGGAAGAAGCGCTTGCCGGCCGCAGCCGGTACGCGGATGTCACGGTAATTGTGACCGCCGGTCGCCAGGTCATCAGCGAAGCGCGCAACGAAGGCCTGTTGAAGAGGTTGGAGGATGCAGGCGTGCAGGTCCTGCCCGATCTCTGCTGGTGTTCGATTTCCGAGCCCGTGTTCCCGACGCGAACCCGCTCCCTGATGACGAACTCGGGCAAATATGCCCACTATGGCCCCGGCCTTTCCGGTCGTGCCGTTCGCTTCGGCAGCCTTGCCGATTGCGTCACCGCCGCTCTGACTGGGCGCGTTCCGCCCCAGTTGCCCGATTGGCTTTCCTGAGGAGGTATCATGCACAGCACCAAGACCATCCATGTCGTTTCCGCCCATGCCGAGGGCGAAGTGGGCGATGTCATCGTCGGCGGTGTGACGCCGCCGCCCGGCGAAACGATCTGGGAGCAAAGCCGCTGGATTGCGCAAGACGGGACGTTGCGCAATTTCGTGCTGAACGAACCGCGCGGCGGCGTTTTCCGGCACGTCAATTTGCTGGTGCCACCGAAGCATCCCGACGCCGATGCCGCATTCATCATCATGGAGCCGGAAGATACGCCACCCATGTCGGGATCGAATTCGATCTGCGTATCCACGGTGCTGCTGGACAGCGGCATCCTGCCGATGCAGGAGCCGATCACCGAGATTACCCTCGAAGCGCCCGGCGGGCTCGTCCGTGTGCGCGCCGAGTGCCGCAACGGCAAGGCCGAGCGCATCTTCGTGCAGAACCTACCAAGCTTCGCGGAACGACTGGATGCGAAGCTGGAAGTCGAGGGCGTGGGTACGCTGACCATCGATACCGCCTATGGCGGTGACAGCTTTGTCATCGTCGATGCGGCGGCGATGGGCTTCAGCCTGTCGCCCGACGAGGCCCATGACATTGCGAAGCTCGGCGTGCGCATTACCAATGCCGCCAACGCCGCGCTCGGATTTCATCACCCGGAAAATCCGGACTGGAATCATTTCTCCTTCTGCCTCTTTGCAGGGCCGGTGGAGCGTACCGCCGAAGGTCTACGTGCGGGTGCAGCCGTCGCGATCCAGCCCGGCAAGGTCGATCGCTCGCCCACGGGAACGGCGCTGTCGGCCCGCATGGCCGTATTGCACGCGCGTGGACAAATGACGCTCGAAGATCGTCTGACTGCGGTGTCGTTGATCGGCTCCACGTTCTCTGGCCGCATTCTAGGCACGACCGATGTTGGCGGTCGCCCGGCCATCCTGCCTGAGATCTCCGGCCGCGCCTGGATTACCGGTACCCATCAGCACATGCTCGATCCGTCCGACCCCTGGCCGGAAGGCTATCGGTTGACCGATACCTGGGGTGCCCGCTGATTGCCTGACCAGCCTTGAGCGGTACGGATAATCTCCGCTCAAGGCGCCTGCACACCTTTGATTGTGCAACAGACGTGGTACGCTCGCAGCATCAGCTGGGGGCAAGTCATGCGACGTCTTCTTTTCAGCATAGTGCTTGCAATCATCACCATTCTGTTCGGTCAGGTTGCTGCGTTCGCCCAAACGAATGTCGAGGTCGGCGGGATCATGCCGAAGCCGAATACGGGCGATCTCGATGCTATGACCAAGATCCGCCTCGTTCGAATCCTGGTGCCATACAGCAAGACCATCTATTTCATCGACAAGGGACGCCAGTTCGGAACCGCGGTGGAGTTTGGGACGGCCCTGGAGGCCGAGCTCAACAAGGGCAGGAAAAAAGCGATCGAACACATCCGCGTCGCCTTCATTCCGACCGGGCGAGATCGATTGATTCCAGCCCTCAAGGAAGGGCTCGGCGACATCATCATGGCCAACTTGACGGTCACCCCTGCGCGGCTTCAGGACGTCGATTTCAGCGCGCCGATCTACAGCGACGCGAGCGAGGTGCTGGTATCAGGGCCATCCGCGGAGGCGGTTACCAACATCGCCCATCTGGCAGGCAAGGAAATCCGCGTCCGTCAGACGAGCAGCTACTACGAGCATCTTCTGTCGCTCAACGAGCAATTGAAGAAGGACGGAAAGCCGGAGATCCAAGTCAAGCCGATCGACGAGAACCTTGAGGACGAGGATCTCATGGAGATGGTGAATGCCGGCCTCCTGCCCTGGACGGTGGTCGATGGATACAAGGCCGACATATGGGCGAAGGTGTTCACGGAATTGAAGGTCCATCCTGATGTCGCCGTGGCCACTCACGGGCAGATCGCCTGGGCGATCCGCAAGAATAGTCCGCAGTTGAAAGCCGTCCTCGACAAGTTCGCCGAGCAGCACAAGGTTGGCACGACCTTCGGCAATCTGCTGCGCAACCGCTATTTCAAGAGCGATACGATTCTGCGGCGTGCCTATTCGCCTGCCGATGTCGATCGCTTCAAGGAACTGGTCGAAATCTTCCGCAAGCATGCGGGCACGTACTCGTTCGACTATCTGATGCTGATGGCGCAGGGCTATCAGGAATCCCAGCTTGACCAGTCGCGGCGTAGTCCGAGGGGCGCCGTCGGCGTGATGCAACTGCTTCCTGCCACGGCGGCGGGCAAGGAGATCGGCATAACCGGCATCGCCAAGAGCGAGGATCTCAATGTCGAGGCCGGCGCGAAATACCTACGCTATCTGGTTGAAGTCTCCATCAAGGGGGAGGGTGTTTCGCCGCGCGACCAGCAGCTGATGGCGTTTGCCGCCTACAATGCGGGTCCGGGAAATCTCCGGAAGTTTCGCGCCAAGGCAAAGGACATGGGGCTCGATCCCAATGTCTGGTTCGGAAACGTCGAGAATGCCGCAGCTGCCATCGTCGGCCGGGAAACGGTCCAATATGTCAGCAACATCTTCAAATACTACATCGCCTACAGCCTGCTGATGGAGCGGGTCGAAGCACAGCGCGCCTCGATGAGCACGACCACACCTGCCAAGAACTAGCGACTATGCCTTCGGTGTCGAATAGGTCAAACGGCCCGCTGGAAAACGGGCGGGCCGTTTGCAGTTCTGTCGATGCCGGCTTACCGGTCCATGTGATAGCAGGCGGCGGTTTGCTCGGGCCTGACCTGCTCCGTTGGCGGCATCTCCGTGCGGCAGATGTCCGTGGCCTTCCAGCAACGCGGAGAGAAGACACAGCCGGGCGGCGGATTGAGCGGCGAGGGCGGGTCGCCCTGAAGCCGGATACGCTGCCGGTTGCGTGCAAGCTTCGGATCGGGCACTGGCGCGGCCGAGAAGAGCGCCTGCGTGTAGGGATGCGCCGGGCTGTCGAACACGGTGGCGCAATCGCCAGCCTCGACCACCTTGCCGAGATAGAGCACCAGCACATCGTCTGAGATCAGACGTACGACCGAAAGGTCGTGGCTGATGAAGATCAGCGTCAGCCCGAACTCCTTGCGAAGCTTGCGCAAGAGCGTGATGACCTGCCCCTGGATCGACACGTCGAGCGCCGAAACCGGCTCGTCGCAGATGATCAGCTTCGGCCGTGTTACGACTGCGCGGGCAATGCCGATGCGCTGTGCCTGGCCGCCCGAGAACTCGTGCGGATAGCGGTTGATCATTTCAGGCACGAGGCCGACGGCACCCATGATCTCCTGTACGCGCGCCACGCGTTCCGCTTTTGTAAGCTTCGGCTCGAAGACGGTGAGCGGTTCGGCGATAATGTCGCCGACCGTCATGCGCGGATCGAGGGAGGCAATCGGATCCTGGAAGATGATCTGCATGTCGCGGCGAGCCGCGCGCATTTCCTCATCCGACAGGTCGAGCAGATTGCGCCCCTGCCAGAGAATGCGGCCTTTCTGCGATTTCAACAGACGCAGGATCGAGCGGCCAAGTGTGGACTTGCCGCAACCGGACTCTCCGACGATCCCCAGCGTCCGGCCTTCTCTGAGGTCGAAGCTGACATTGTTCACCGCAGTCAGCGTCATCGGCGGTTTGAAGAAGCTCTTCGACGGAATTTCGAACTGGGTGGTGAGGTTCTCGACCCTAAGGAGTGATCGTTCAGCCATGGTTCAAAACCTCCTCGCGGCGGGGGAAGGGATGGAAGCAGGCCGCGGAATGGCCTTTCGCCAACATCTCAAGTTTCGGCGAGGCGTCGATACAATCGTTCTGGACCATGGGACAGCGCGGCGAGAAGCTGCAGCCTTTCGGCAGGTGCTGCAGATTGGGCGGGCGGCCGGGAATGACGGCGAGCTGATCGACGTCCTGGTCCGGCCGCGGGATCGAAGCGTGCAGCGCAGCGGTATAGGGATGCGCCGGTACCTCGAAGAGCTCGTCGACTGGCGCTTCCTCGACGATCCGCCCGGCATACATGACGGCCACGCGATCCGCGAGGCCCGCGACGACGCCCAGATCATGCGTGATCATGACGAGCGCCGTGTTCATTTCCGCCGTCAGGTCGTTGAAGAGATCGAGGATCTGCGCTTGGATCGTCACGTCAAGCGCCGTCGTCGGCTCGTCGGCAATGAGCAGCTTCGGTTTCGTCAACAGCGCCATGGCAATGACGATGCGCTGGCGCATGCCGCCCGACAGCTCGTGCGGGTAAAGGCTGAAGCGCCGCGTCGGGTCGGGGATACCGACGCGCTTCAGCATATCGAGCGCCTCGTTGGAGGCAGCCCGCGCGGTGAAGCCGCGGTGAACCTCAAGCTGCTCCGTCAATTGCCGGGAAATCCGCAGAGACGGATTGAGCGCGGTCATCGGGTCCTGGAACACCATGGCCATGTCCTTGCCGCGGACATGGTCGAGCTCGCGCGGCCTTAGCGCCAGCACATCCTTGCCCTCGAGTAGTGCTTGGCCGCTGGCGCGGCCGTTCTTGGCAAGCAGACCCATGACGCCGAGGAAGGTCTGGCTCTTGCCCGAGCCGGACTCGCCGACGATCGCCACGCGCTCGCCGCGCCGGATCGACAGGTTCATGTTCGAGACGGCCTTCACCTCGCCATCCGGCGTCGCAAAGGTGATCGAATAGTCCTTCAGTTCGAGAAGCGTATCGTTTTTGGTTTCGTGTTGCATTCTATCGATCCTTCGGGTCGAACGCATCGCGCAGGCCGTCGCCGATGAAAAGCAGGCTCATCAGCAGGGCGACGAGGAAGCAGGCCGGGAAGGCCAAGAGCCACGGCATGCTTTCCATGGCGTCGGTGCCCTCGGCGATCAGCGTCCCGAGTGATGTCAGCGGTTCCTGAACACCGAAGCCGAGGTAGGACAGGAAGCTTTCGGTCGCGATGATTTCAGGAACGGTCAACGCGGCGAAAATCACCACTGGGCCGACCAAGTTCGGAATGATGTGCTTGAGGATGATCTTGAACGGTTTCTGGCCGGATGCACGTGCCGCCTCGATGAACTCGCGCTGCTTTATCGAGAGTGTTTGCCCGCGCACGATGCGAGCCATGGTCAGCCACTCCAGCGCGCCGATTGCCGCAAATAGCAGGTAGACGTTTCGGCCGAACACCACCATCAGCAGGATGACGAAGAGGATGTAAGGCAGCGCATACATGATATCGACGAAGCGCATCATGAGCGCGTCGAGTCTGCCGCCGATGTATCCGGAGATCGCTCCATAGAGCACCCCGATGACCACCGAAACGATCGTGGCAGTTGCCGCAACCGCAAGCGAGACGCGGGTGCCGTAGAGCACGCGCGCAAGCAGGTCGCGGCCATTTGGATCTGTTCCGAAATAATGGCCGCTTTCCATATCCGGCGGCATGCGGAACGCCGCCCAATCCGGTTCCTCGTAGTCGAACGGGATCAGGTACGGGCCGATGAATGCGACCAGTATCAGGAGCAGCAACACGATGATGGCGACGACTGCTGCCTTGTTGCGGGAGAGACGACGCAGCGCATCGCTGGTCAGCGAGCGGCTCTTGTGCGAAAGCCCTTCGGCCTCGAGAAGCTCGGCCGCGAGCAGCTCTCTCTTTGCTGGATTGAGGATCATCGGTTTCTCACTTTCGGATCGAGCCATGCATAGGCAATGTCGACGAGAAGGTTCAGAAAGACGATCAGCACCATGTAGAAGATGACTGTGCCGAGAACCATGCCGTAGTCGCGGTTCAGCGCTGCGTTGACGAAGTAGCGGCCGATGCCCGGCAGTCCGAAGATGCTCTCGACAACCAGCGAGCCGGTGAGAAGGTAGCTTGCCGCCGGACCGAGATAGGAAACGACAGGCATCATTGCGGGCTTTAGCGCGTGACGAATAACGGTTAGCCGTGGGCCGATGCCCTTGGCCTTGGCGGTCCGGATGTAGTTCTGGTTCATCACCTCGATCATCGAGCCGCGGGTCATGCGCGAGATGCGGCCCGCATGTGGCAAAGCCAGCACAACGATCGGAATGACGAGATAGCGGAACGAGCCGTCACCCCATCCGCCGACAGGCAGCCAGCCGAGATGGATACCGAAGACCAGCTGCAGGATAGGCGCAATCAGAAAGTTCGGAAGAACGAGGCCAACGAGAACGAGCAGCCCGAGGAGGTAGTCAGGCGCTTTATTCTGATAAAGTGCCCCAAGACAGCCGACTGTCACGCCGATAAGGATGGCAAAAATGAAGGCGAGGCCCCCGATCGTGAACGTGTAAGGCACGCCGATCATGATTTGCTGGGCAACGCTGAAATCTTCGTTGGCGAACGACGGGCCTAGATCACCCTTCAACACGTCGAAGACGTAGATCAGGTATTGTTCGATCAGCGGCTTGTCGAGATTGTAGTGAGCCGCGAGGTTCTTCAGGATCACCGGCGGCAATGGCCTCTCGCCATCGAACGGGCCGCCGGGAGCAAGGCGCAAGACAAAAAAGCTGAGTGTCACGGCGATCCACATCACGGGGATCGTCGACAGCAGGCGACGGAGTGCATATTTGATCATGGTCGTGGATCGGCCCTTCCCACATTCAGCGGGAAGGGCCGGTGTTCCTTATTCTTTGACCGACAGCCAGCGCGTGCGATGGATGTCCTGAATATTGTCGACGAAGCCCTGGACCTTCGGCGAGACCACGTTCTTCGAGACATAGTAATAAAGCGGAATGGCGGCGCTGTCGTCGAGCGCAAGCTGTTCGGCCTGCTTGAAGATTTCGGCGCGCTTCTTCAGGTCGGTTTGAGCGTTTGCTTCCTTGACGAGCTTGTCGAAGTCGGCATTGCTCCAGCGGCCATAGTTCATCGAAACGCCGGAAACGAGTAGACCCAGGAAGTTATCAGGATCGTTATAGTCCGCGATCCAGCCTGCGCGGCCGATTTCGACCTGACCGTGCTGCATCTCGTCATAGTGGACCTTGGTTTCGGTGTTGTAGAGCTCGATCTGTACGCCGAGCGGCTTCCACATCGAGGCGATCGCCACAGCTACGCGCTTGTGGTTGTCATTGGTGTTGTAGCGGAGCTGTGCCTTCAGCGGGTGGTCAGGTCCGAAGCCTGCTTCCTTGAGCAGCTTTTTCGCCTCTTCCACCTTTTCCTTGTAGGGCATGTCCTTCCAGCTCACATAGGCCGGCTCACCATAATTCGCGGTGCCCGGCGGTACCCAGGAATAGGCCGGCAGTTCGCCGGTGCCGAGGATCTTCGGGCCGATGACTTCACGGTTGACGGCCATCGAGAGGGCCTGACGAACGCGCTTGTCGTCGAACGGCGGCTTCGTGGCGTTGAGCACGTAGTAGTAGCTGGCGAGGAACGGCGTGACATGGGCCTGGCCCGGCAGGTTCTTCTTCATCCATTCATACTGATCCGTCGGGAAGTCGGTCATGATGTCGAATTCGCCGGCGCGAAAGCGCTTCAGAGCCGCTTCCTGATCCTCGAGCGTGAAGAACTTCACGCCATCGATCTTCAGGTCCTTCTCGCCGTAATACTGGTCGTTCTTGACTGTCGTGACGGACGCGCCCGGAATCCACTCGGTCGGCTTGTACGGGCCGTTGGTGACGATGTTGCCGATCTTCACCCAGTCATTGCCCTTGGCTTCAACCACATGCTTCGGCAGCGGATAGGCGGTGTAGTGCATCAGCGAATTGATGAAATAGGGGGTCGGGTTCTCAAGCGTGATCTCGAGCGTCTTGTCGTCGATCGCCTTGACGCCGAGCTGGCTGAAATCGGTGATTTCGCCCTTGTTGATCTTTTCCGCGTTCTTGATGGTGAATTGCAGATAGGCGTATTCCGCGGCGTTCTTCGGATCGACAAGGCGCTGGAAGGCGAAGACGAAGTCGCCGGCCGTCACCGGCTGCCCATCCGACCACTTGATGCCGTCGCGAAGCTTGAAGGTATAAACCTTGCCGTCCTGCGAGACGGTCCAGCTTTCAGCCTGTCCCGGGATCGGATCGTCCTTCGGGTCTTCGGTGACGAGGCCCTCGAAGATGTCGCCAGCAATGCGGTTCTCATAGTCGCTCGACAGCTTCTGCGGGTCGAGGGACTGCGGGTCGCCGCCATTGTGGATGTTGAGTGTCGCGGCGTGCGCGGTCACGGCCAGCAGTGAGCCAAGCACGGCTGAAGCCAGGAATTTTTTCGTGAGAAAGTTCATATGGGGGCCACCTTTCTAGGCTTTTCGCCTTTATTAGTCGTTTGTTCCCATGACCAGTTACGTTCAGGTCAGCGCACAACCTATCGTAAAGGCCTGCCGTTGCAAGTCCCCAAATGAAGCAGCGAGCGACACTCCTTGCCGCCGCGAAAATTTCTAGTCTGTAGCCGTCCGGCCTGCCGCAGAAGGAGGGATTTCGCCCGTGCTGTGCCGTTTCGTACGATGGGTAAGCTTCAATGCATTCAATCAATGATTGCAGATACCGAGGGTAGCCGGCTCATCTTTTGATGCCTTTGCGGCGAATTACGTTGACTATTCAATGACGGATAGGCTCGTTTGCGACATCTTGCCGCCGTCTGTTTTTGAAATGCTGCGTTGTCCCGCGATTTCGGGGAACGACTGGATTAGGTGGCACCGGTCTTCGCCCGTGGCTTGCAGACGCTGACGGAAAACGGTGCGTTGATTCTGGTCGACAAGCGGGCCGGTGCGGAGGTGGGCCAGTGTGCACTCGATCCAAAGGTCGCTATCGCTTGGTCGCTGCCAGTGGCGCGAATATCCGCGCGATCATGGCTTTCCGATTCCTAGGAGGCGATGCCGGTTTGCCTGCAGCCGACAGTTTGACGCCGCGCCGCCTGCCGCTAGATTGAGCATGACGAAGGGAGGTCGCGATGACCGAAGTAAATCTACCTTGGACCGGTGGCTGCCGATGCGGCCGCGTGCGATTGAAGATCCGCGCCAAGCCGCTTTTGACCATGGCGTGCCATTGCACAGGGTGCCAGAAGATGTCGTCGAGCGCCTTTTCGCTGAGTGCCGCGATCCCGGCGGAGGCCTTCGAAATCACCGAAGGAGAGCCCGTCATCGGTGGGCTGCACGGCGTCGAGGCGCACCACTATTTCTGCGGCCACTGCATGACCTGGATGTTCACGCGATCGGACGGGATGGATTGGTTCGTCAACCTGCGTCCGACGATGCTGGACGATCCGCGCTGGTTCCGGCCGTTCATCGAGACCTGGACCCGCGAAAAACTGCCCTTCGCCGAAACCGGCGCGGTCCGCAGCTACGAGGCGCTGCCGTCGATGGACGCCTATCAAGGGCTGGTGAAGGAATACATGGCCTGCAGTTGAGGCAGCGCAGGATCAAAAAGCCCGGCCATGCGTCGTGCGCCGGCCGGGCTGAAAATGATGCTTTTATTCGTCGCCCATCTTGAGCGCGGCGATGAAGGCTTCCTGTGGAATCTCCACCTTTCCGAACTGGCGCATGCGCTTCTTGCCTTCCTTCTGCTTGTCCAGAAGTTTGCGCTTTCGGGTGGCGTCGCCGCCGTAGCACTTGGCCGTCACGTCCTTGCGCAGCGCCGAGATGGTCTCGCGGGCAATCACGTTGCCGCCGATCGCTGCCTGGATTGGGATCTTGAACATGTGCTTCGGGATCAGTTCCTTCAGCCGCTCGCACATGTCGCGGCCACGCTTCTCGGCAGACGCGCGGTGGACGAGCATGGAGAGCGCATCGACAGGCTCTCCATTGACGAGGATCGACAGCTTGACGAGGTTACCTTCGCGGTAGCCTTCGAGGTGATAGTCGAAGGAGGCGTAGCCCTTCGAAATCGACTTCAGCCGGTCGTAGAAGTCGAAGACAACTTCATTGAGCGGCAACTCGTAGGTCACCATTGCGCGGGTGCCGACATAGGTGAGTTCCGTCTGGATGCCGCGACGATCCTGGCAGAGCTTGAGAATGCCGCCGAGGTAATCATCAGGCGTCATGATCGTCGCCTTGATCCAGGGCTCGCGGATCTCGTCGATCTTGACGACATCGGGCATGTCAGCCGGATTGTGCAGTTCGCGCTCGCTGCCGTCGGTCATCGTCAGCTGGTAGACGACCGAAGGCGCAGTGGCGATCAGGTCGAGGTCGAATTCGCGCTCAAGGCGTTCCTGGATGATCTCAAGGTGCAGCAGGCCAAGGAAGCCGCAACGGAAGCCGAAGCCGAGTGCGGCCGATGATTCCATTTCGAAGGAGAAGGAGGCATCATTCAGGCGAAGCTTGCCCATCGCCGCGCGCAGATCCTCGAAATCCGCGGCATCGACGGGGAAGAGACCGCAGAACACGACCGGTTGTGCCGGCTTGAAGCCCGGCAAGGCCTGCGTCGTTGGGCGCTTGTCCTCGGTGATGGTATCGCCGACGCGCGTATCGGCCACTTCCTTGATGGAGGCGGTGATGAAGCCGATTTCGCCAGGCCCGAGACTGTCGACATTGACCATCTTTGGCGTCAGCACGCCGACGCGTTCCACCTGGTACTTGGCGTCCGTGCCCATCATGCGGATCGTCTGGCCCTTGGTCAGCACGCCGTCGATGACGCGGACGAGGACCATGACGCCGAGATAGGTGTCGTACCAGCTGTCAACGAGCAGCGCCTTCAGCGGTGCCTTTTCACCGCCGGGGCTCTTCGGCGCCGGCAACTTCTGAACGATTGCCTCGAGGACATCGGGGATGCCGAGGCCGGTCTTTGCCGAAATCAAAACGGCTTCCGAGGCATCGATACCGATCACTTCCTCGATCTGTTCCTTGATGCGATCAGGTTCGGCGGCTGGCAGGTCGATCTTGTTGAGGACGGTGACAAGCTCGTGGTTGTTGTCGATCGCCTGGTAGACGTTGGCGAGCGTCTGGGCTTCCACGCCTTGGCTGGCGTCAACGACGAGCAGCGAACCTTCGCAGGCCGAGAGCGAGCGCGAGACCTCATAGGCGAAGTCGACGTGTCCGGGCGTGTCGATCAAATTCAGGATATAGGTCTCGCCATCCTTGGCCTTGTAGTGCAGACGCACCGTCTGGGCCTTGATGGTGATGCCGCGCTCGCGCTCGATATCCATGTTGTCAAGCACCTGCTCGGACATCTCGCGCTCTGCCAGGCCGCCGGTCGATTGGATCAGGCGGTCGGCAAGCGTCGATTTGCCGTGGTCGATGTGGGCCACGATCGAGAAATTGCGGATATGGGAAAGCGGAGTCGTCGAATTGGTGCTCATGCGCGCCATATAGCAGCGCCGACCCTTGCCGCAAAGCGGAAAAGCAGGGGTTCGTTTACGATAAGTCGCCGTTTCGCGGACCGAAACATGATACTTGATTCTATTATCAGATCGTGAAAGTCTATTATAATAGAAAATCGGATCCAATGATGGAACAAGAACTCGAAACGGCGATCGGCCTTCGCATCCGCAGACTGCGGATCGAGCGGAATTTGACGCTGGAAGACCTGGCCAACGCCTCCGGCGTCAGCCGGGCGATGATCTCCCGCATCGAGCGCGGCGAAGCGAGCCCGACGGCCCCGCTCCTCGCCAGGATTTGCGCAGCGCTCGGCCTGTCGCTGTCGGCCTTCTTTGCCGAGGACGGCGAGGTCTCGCCGCTGTCGCGCCGTCAGGACCAGCAGGTCTGGCGGGATCCGGAGACCGGTTACGTCAGGCGCTCCGTCTCCCCGCCGGGAGCCGCTTCGTCTGTCGATATCGTCGATGTCGAATTCCCGCCAGGCGGTCGCGTTAGTTTCCCGCCGCACGCAGCCAGCAACGGCATGACACAGCATGTCTGGCTGTTCGATGGCGAAATGGAAATGACGACGGGCGACACCGTCTACCGACTGCTGCCTGGCGACTGCCTGTTCTTGCCGGTCGGCGAAGGCCATGTTTTTCATAACCCCGGCAACATTCCCGCCCGCTATTGCGTCGTACTCGATCGGCGCGGGCGCTAATTCATTTCAGGAGAAAAAGTGATGACAGCTACGATCCGCCTTCTTGATGCGGCAGAAGCCCGTGCGGCGATCCCCGACCTCTGCGACGTGCTGACCGATTGCGTCAACGGCGGCGCCTCGGTCGGCTTCATGCAGCCTTATGGCAACGCGGATGCCGAGCCTTACTGGCAGGGCGTCGCCGATGCCGTCGCGTCCGGTGCAACGCTGCTCCTCGTGGCGGAGATCGACGGCAGAGCCGTTGGCACGGTGCAGGTCGGTGCCGCACAGATGCCGAATCAGCCGCATCGCGGCGATCTGAAGAAGCTGTTGGTGCATCGCTCGGCCCGGGGCAAGGGCCTTGCACGTCTGCTGATGGATGCTGCGGAACGAGAAGCCGCCGTCCGCGGCAAGACGCTCCTCGTGCTTGACACGGCAACCGGCAGCGATGCCGAGGCGATCTACCCCAGGCTGGGCTGGGAGCCGGTCGGTGTCATCCCGGATTATGCGCTGTGGCCGGAGGGCGGCCTCTGCGCCACCACATTTTTCTACAAGCGTGTCGCCTGAAGTGGCGCTCAGGCGGGTTTGGCCTGGGGCGCGTCGAGTGCTGGATTGTAGAACAGCGACAGCGTCAGGCTCTTGGCGATGCGTTCAGCGGTCGTCATGAACCAGGCCTTGGCCTCAGGGTTCGGCGCGATATCGCTGAGCGTCGCGGAAAACAGTGCCAGCCATTGCGGGAAGAGATCGGGCGTCAGGTTCGCGACGCCCGTGTGCGCCTGCACCGGCTTGCCGCCATAAGCGCCGTTGCGAAAGGCAATTGATGACCAGAAGCTCTTCATCTTCTGCATATGGTCGGACCAGCGGCCGGAAAGCCGGGCATCAAACACGGGTCCAAGCGTCGCATGCTGCAGCACACGGGCGTAGAACGTCTCGACCAACCGATCGATGAACGCCTCGTCGACGCCCATCGCCTTCATCTCGGCTTCGGCACGCTCGCGTATGGCGGCGACATGTGCCGCGCGGCCCTGAATTTCTGTATCCATCGTCAACTCCGGCGCGTCGCAATCCGCGACAGCGCTCATATAGGCCATCTGCGTCTCGAGATGAAGGGACCGCGACGCAAGGCAGCATTGCGCGTCAGTAGCCGCTTCTGTCTTCGCTTCGGGGATCGTCCGCCATCCTCTCGCGATAGATATCACCCTGTCGCGCCTTGAGCCGCCACGGTCGGGCCTTCTGCAGCGGAATGTCGTATGCCGGGTCGTCTCGGTTCAACACCGCGGTTGCCAGGCCTGGTTCGGGAGTGGCAGCACACTGCGCCACCCATTTTCCATCCGGGCCGATGATGCCGGCCGGCCCCTTGGCGGCCTTCTGCACCGGCGTTGCAGCGCCGATCCAGATGCAGTTCAGCCCCGCATGCGCGCGCAGCGCAATCTGAAAATATTCGGGAATGCCATAGGAGGAGAAGAGCACGGCATCGACGCCGAGATTGGCATACTCCTGGAATACCTCCGGAAACGTAGCTTCGATGCAGATCGCGCAACCGAATCGGTAGCCGTTGATATCGAAAGTGATCGGCGCGGTGCCGGGAGAGTACCAGCCGCCAAGTTCGCTGTTCGACAGAAACCTCTTGTCATAGCGGGTAAGCAGCGCTCCGGTTTCGGAAAAGACATACAGGCTGTTGTGCGGGGGGTAGCCCTCCGCCAGCCGATGTGCTCCGCCGACAACCGCAAAGATGCGAAGATCACCACAGAGATCGGCGATTGCCCGAAGCTCGGCCTCCTGCTGCCGCCAATCGAAGCTGGCCCAGTCCTCGGGATGCAAGATCTGTGATTTCGAATATCCCGAAAGTGCGCCTTCGCAGAAATTGATGACCCGCGCGCCATCAGCAGCGGTGGCCGCAATCATGCTCCGGATTGTTCGGCCATTCGCGGTAATGTCAGGCGAAACGATGGTCTGTGCTGCGGCTATCTTCAACGGCGCACCTCTGGCGATTCGGCCCGCATTTTTCAACTATTCGACGCTATTTGGAACCGCAAATTGGCGACGATGAAGGTGCGCGAGGCGAAGCGCGTTAAGGGGCGCCGACAGCGCGCAGCACGCCGATCAGCGCCTTTCCATCGGTGAAATAGGGGTCGCCGCCACCGTTGCGGCCGGTCCTCGTGGCGCCGATGCCCGCGATCTCGTAAGTCGACGACAATTGCCCGGCTGCCTGAAGATCGCCGATAACAAGATCTCGCTCAGCGTCGACATCAGGCGCGATGTGATGGGTGATCTGGCCGGTATCGTGGCTGAAGCCTACCCCGCGATCAAAACTCGCCGATCCAAGCCACAGCGGTTGCCCATCTGCACCGCTGCTCTTGGTTTGCCAGAAACGAACGTGGTGGCGCTCGTCGGCGCTCTTGCCCACGGCCTTTTCAAATGCCAGATCCTGCTGGCGGCCCTCGAACAGCAATGGGCTCACGGGAGCGTCGAGGTCGGGCCGATCGAGCACGACGCTCAAGCCGATTTCGGCTGATGTCCGCAGCGTGATCTTGTCGGCCGGGTCCCACCCAGCCGATGCAAATGCCCGAAGCACGTTCTCCTTCGAACCGACGAGCCCAACATTGATGGGGTCGCCGGGAATATCCTGCTTGGTGGTCGTCACCATTGGACCGAATTCCGCAATACGGCTGGCGTCGCGATGGATCCATATTTCGGGAATGAGGAAATAAGTGACGAGCAGATAGGCGACCAACAAGACCGCCACACCGCCGATCGCCATCCGTGTTTTCGTCAAACGTCTCATCGAAGTCCCCCCAACCTCGACGTCATCATACGATTCTCTGGTCATGTGGCCAACATCCAGGTGCGCACCCATGCATCATCGGCATCCGACTACACCCGCACCCTTGCCATCCGGCCCCGTTGCGCTTAGCTCTCGGGCACCACGAATCCGGATATCTAATGCCGCACAAGGTCTCCCTGTCCCGTCTCAAGCTGACCGACTTTCGCAACTACGCGTCTGTCTCGCTGTCGCTCGACGGTCGGCATGTGGTGCTGACGGGGGACAATGGCGCCGGCAAGACCAATCTGATGGAGGCCGTATCCTTCCTGTCGCCGGGCCGCGGCCTGCGTCGTGCCACCTATGGCGATGTCACCCGTGTCGGTGCGACGGCCGGATTTTCGATCTTCGCGGAGCTCGATGGCATGGACGGCGAGGTGGAAATCGGCACGGGTGTCGATACCACCGACGACAGCACTTCCCGCCGCCTGCGGATCAACGGCACGCCTGCAAAGTCGGCCGATGAACTGACCGACCATCTCCGTCTCCTGTGGCTGACGCCCTCGATGGATGGCCTCTTCACCGGTGGTTCGTCCGAGCGCCGCCGTTTCCTTGATCGGCTCGTGCTGTCGCTCGATCCGGCCCATGGCCGCCGTGCCAGCGATTTCGAGCGCGCCATGCGCAGCCGCAACAAGCTGCTCGACGAGCGTCGCTTCGATCCCGCCTGGCTCTCCGGCCTCGAACAGCAGATGGCAAGCCTCGGCATTGCCATGGCGATGGCACGCCAGGAGATGCTCGGTCTTCTTGCCCGCCTCATCGACGAGACGCACGAAACCTCGCCCTTTCCCGCCGCAGCGCTGGAGCTTGCCGGCTTTATGGATGGTCAGTTCTCGCGCCCCGCCGTTGATCTTGAGGATGACTATGCGGCTATGCTTGCCGAGAGCCGCTACCGCGATGCCGCGGCCGGCCGCACGCTCGACGGCCCCCATCGCGCAGATCTGCTTGTCCGCCACCGGCAAAAGCAGATGGAAGCATCGCGCTGTTCCACCGGCGAGCAGAAGGCGCTGCTGGTCGGACTGATTCTTGCCCATGCCCGTCTGGTCGCCAATCTCACGGGCCATGCGCCGATTCTCTTGCTTGATGAGATTGCCGCGCATCTCGACGAAGGCAGGCGTGCTGCGCTCTTCGACCTCATTGACGCGCTCGGCGGCCAGGCCTTCATGACAGGCACGGACTGCGCCATGTTTTCCGCTCTCGGCGAGCGCGCGCAATTCTTCACCGTTGCCGATGGAAAGGTTTTCGAATGACCGATGCCGCTTCCCCCTCAACGAAAGGCCATGCTAGCATCGCGCCCATGGAACCGCTCAGCCCGGAAGAAATCGCGCGATATCAGCGCCATATCCTGCTTCCCGAGATCGGTGGCGCAGGCCAGCAGAAACTGAAATCCGCCCGCGTGCTTGTCATCGGTGCCGGTGGGCTGGGAGCGCCGGTCCTGCAATATCTCGCAGCCGCCGGCGTCGGCACGCTCGGTATCGCCGATGACGACCGCGTTTCGCTTTCCAACCTGCAGCGGCAGGTGATCCACGATTCCGGCACGATCGGCGAACTGAAGACGCAGAGTGCCGCCTTCGCGATTGCAAGGTTGAACCCGCACGTCAACGTGATCCGCTTCGAAGAGCGCTTCTCGCCTGACACGGCGCGCCGCCATCTCTCAGGCTTCGATCTGCTGATCGACGGCTCCGACAATTTTGATACGCGCTATACGGCGGCCGACGCTGCCGAGACTGCGCAAATCCCCTTGGTGACAGGCGCGGTTGGTCGCTTCGATGGCTCCGTCACAGTGCTCAAGCCCTACGAGACGGCGGAGGATGGCACACCGAACCCAACCTATCGCGATCTCTTCCCCGAGAAGCCGCCGGCTGGTCTGATCCCGGCCTGTGCGGAGACCGGCATCATCGGTGCGCTGACCGGCGTGATCGGCACGCTGATGGCAATGGAAGCGATCAAGCTCGTCACCGGCACGGGCGAACCGCTGATTGGACGGCTGCTGCTCTATGATGCGCTTGCCGCCCGCTTCGACACGATCCGCTACAAGAGGCGTCGCCAGAAACAGAGCCCGGCGTCATGAACATCATTCGGATCGATGAAGACTTTCAACGCTGGGAGGAGTTGCTGGAGCTAGTCCTATCGTCGTTCGCCTATATGAACGACCGGATCGATCCGCCATCCTCCGCCTTGAAGCTCACGCCGACGACGCTTGCCGATA
The DNA here is from genome assembly GCF_014851575.1 of Rhizobium sp. RHZ02. Classification (NCBI taxonomy): domain Bacteria; kingdom Pseudomonadati; phylum Pseudomonadota; class Alphaproteobacteria; order Hyphomicrobiales; family Rhizobiaceae; genus Rhizobium; species Rhizobium sp. RHZ02. The sequence continues at coordinate 8,476 of NZ_JACUZX010000039.1, read as the reverse complement.
AGGCGCGTTCTGAAATCGCCTATGCGGCAATGGAAGGCGATGCTTTATGTGGCTGCGTCTTTCTGCGACCAGAAGAAGCCTGCCTCTATGTCGGCAAGCTGGCGATCGCGCCCGACGCGCAGGGCCGGGGTATCGGCCGTCGGCTGCTGGCGGTCTCGGAAGAGGTGGCGCGGTCCCACTCCCTGCCATCACTGAGGCTCGAAACGCGCATCGAGCTTGTCGAAAACCACGATGTCTTTATCCGCTGGGGATTTGAGAAGACCGCTGAAAATGCCCATCCCGGATTCACCAGGACGACATCGATCGAGATGCGTAAGCCTGTTCCGGCCTAGCGGCCCGGCAGCACACGGTTCGGCGGGCGATGGCCATCGATAAAGGTGCGGATGTTGATGATCACCTTGTCGCCCATGTCGATGCGGCCTTCGATCGTCGCCGAGCTCATGTGCGGCAGAAGTACGACCTTGCCTTCATTTGCGAGCTTGACGAGCTTCGGATTGACCGCCGGTTCATTCTCGAAGACGTCGAGACCGGCGCCCGCCAGCTTTCCCTCCCGCAGACTCTTGATCAGTGCCGCTTCGTCGATCACGTCGCCGCGGGCGGTGTTGACGAGGTAGGCCGTCGGCTGCAGCAGCGCCAGACGGCGGGCCGACAACAGATGGAACGTTGCCGGTGTCGAGGGGCAATTGACAGAAACGATGTCGACGCGGGCGAGCATCTGGTCGAGGCTCTCCCAGTAGGTCGCCTCCAGCTCATCTTCGGTCGCCGGGTTGACGCGCTTGCGGTTGTGATAGTGGATCGAGAGGCCGAAAGCCTTGGCGCGGCGCGCAACGGCGGTGCCGATCCGCCCCATGCCGACGATGCCGATGCGCTTGCCGTGAATCCGTCGCCCGAGCATCCAGGTCGGCGACCAGCCGGGCCACTCGCCGGGATGGTCGGTCAGCACCCGCGCGCCTTCACCCAAGCGGCGCGGAACGGCGAGGATCAGCGCCATGGTCATGTCGGCGGTGTCTTCGGTCAGCACGTTCGGCGTATTGGTGACGGTGATGCCTTTGCGAGCCGCCGCCTCGACGTCGATGTGATCGGTGCCGTTCGAGAAGCTGGCGATCAATTTCAGCTGCGGCCCGGCCTCCTCGATCACCGTGGCATCGATCCGGTCGGTGACGGTCGGAACGAGCACGTCGGCGCTTTTGACGGCGGCGATCAGCTCGGCTTTGGAGCGCGGTGCATCGTCGATATTGAGTTCCGCGTCGAAGAGTTCGCGCATGCGCGTCTCGACCGCATCGGGCAGCTTCCGCGTGATGTAGACCTTCGGTTTTTTCTTCGTCGTCATGTGCGCCGGCGCTAACTTGTTCAGAGGTCCTTAACCAAGACGCGGGATAATTTTCCCGTTCCGGGGAATTTCTACCAGACCCGCGCGCGAAGACAAACAAAACTCGCTCAGCGTGCGCAGGAATGTCGAATTCCCGGAATCAGGCAGCAGTCCTGCCCTCCTCTGAGCAAACGGAAGTCCCATGCATAGCAAAGTCCTGAAATCTTGCCTCGCCCTTGCGATCGGTTTCGTGCTTTCTGCGGGAACGGCTGAAATGGCCTCCGCACAGGCTGCAAAGGGACCGAGTGGCCTGCCGCTGCCGCGCTTCGTCACGCTCAAGTCCAAGCGCGTCAACCTGCGCATCGGCCCTGGCACCGACTATGCGGCCTCATGGATGTATCTGAAGGCCGGCCTGCCGGTCGAAATCATTCAGGAATACGACAACTGGCGCCAGATCCGCGATGCCGACGGCACCGAGGGTTGGGTCAACCAATCGCTGCTGTCGGGCTCGCGTGCGGCAATCGCCGCCCCGTGGATGAAGGGCAAGGGTAAGTCTGTCTACGTCAACATGCGCCGCGATGCCCAGCCGTCGGCAAGCGTCGTCGCCAAGCTCGAGCCCGGCGTCATGATGAACATCGGCGAGTGCAATGGCGACTGGTGCTTTGCCAAGATAGACGGCGCCGAAGGATGGGTGGCGCAGTCGGAAATCTGGGGCGCTTATCCAGGCGAAGCCTTTAAATAAGGTTCGCCTGCTTGCCGGCCTCGGCCAGCGACTTCATCGGCCGCGGGCCGATCTGCTGGATCACGATGCCAGCCGCGAGGCAGCCGAGCTTGCCGCAGTCTTCCAGCGTCCGACCCTGTGTGTAGCCATAGAGGAAGCCGGCGGCAAAGAGATCGCCCGCGCCTGTGGTGTCGACCAGTTCCCTGATCTTGATAGCATCCACGTAGAAGCGCTCGCTGCCCTTGAGAATCACGGCGCCGTTCTCGCTCATCGTTACGGCCGCGATCTTGCAGTCCTTGGCGATAAGGATCAGCGCTTCTTCGAAGTCGTCGGTTTCATAGAGCGCCAGCGCTTCCTGACGATTGGCGAAGACGATGTCGACGGTGCCGGAGCGCATCAGGTCGAGGAATTCGCCGCGATAGCGGTTGACGCAGAAGCTGTCGGAAAGCGTCATCGACATCTCACGGCCGTTCTCGTGGGCGATACGGGCGCATTCGCGGATCGCTTCCTTGGCGCGCGGCGGATCCCAGAGGTAGCCTTCGAAATAGGTGACCTTGGACTGGGCGACGACATCGGCCTCGACGTCTTCGGGCCCGAGCTCGACGCAGGCGCCGAGGTAGGTATTCATCGAGCGTTCGCCGTCTTCGGTGACGAAGATCATCGAGCGCGCGGTCGGCGGGAATGTCCCCTTCGGCTGTGTCTGATAGTGAACACCCTGCGCATGGATATCGTGCGCGAAGATTTCGCCGAGCTGGTCTTCCGCGACCTTGCCGAAATAGGCGGCCTTGCCGCCGAAGCTCGCCACACCCGCGGCCGTGTTGCCGGCGCTGCCGCCGGAGGCCTCCACCGCCGGTCCCATGCGCGCATAGAGAAGTTCTGCGCGCTCGGCATCGATGAGGTTCATCGCGGCCTTGGTGATCTCATTGTCAATGAGGAACTGGTCGTCGCAACGCGCGATGATATCGACGATCGCGTTGCCGACAGTCAGAACATCGAATTTGGTCATGAAAGGGAAGGTCCCGGGTTAGGTGATAGCCGGTGACCGGTCTTAGCGAATTTTCGCCGCATGGGAAGCGGAAATGCCGCTGGGCCGTCTATCTCATCGCAAAAATGCACTGTGACGGGTCAAATGTCGCCGGCCGCCCCCCCGTGACCGCGGCGTTCAAAAGGCGCGTCTCAAGCAGCGGCAGCATAGATCAGGTCGGGCTTTACGAGCCACTCGTTCTTGCGCAAGGCAGTGACATCGAGCCTGCCACGTCGATCACGACGGGCAATTCCAACAAAACGATAGCGGCTGCCCCTGGTGTCGACTACGCGAGCGGGGATCGGTGTGCCGTCGATATGGCCGATAACCGGTCCGTCGGAACGTGCGCCGTTGAGGAAGAAATACTCATGGGGGAGGTTCCTGCTTACCATCCTAATTTACTATCTTTCGTCGTTTGGTCGTGTGCCCTGCGCAGCCTCGCGGGCGCGCTTTTCGTCGTCGGGGCTGGCTTTCTCCAAATGAAAGTCGCTTTTTGATGGCGACCCTGGAAAAAGACGACGTGTTTTCTTGATCTCCACGACAAATGGCTTCCTTTGGGGATGCATGTACGTTTCCTGCTGGTTGGCAAACAGGTCACGTGAATATGCCCTCGACGGGCGGCCGGGGTTCGTGACCTGTCGTCACAGGATGCGGACAAAGCCATAGCCGTTCCATTCGGACGACGGGCCTCCGACATTAAAATCTCATATCATCTGATAAGGGCGCATGGCCGACGGCGGCGAGCTAGTGTTCGATCTGCTGCTCTGCCACGGTGCTGGCGATGATCTGATCGGAACCCTTTGCATAGAGCGGGAGCGTCAAGGTGATCGCCTCGCTGCGCCCGTTGATGGTGGCGGTATATCGCTTGTAAACGCGATCCTGCCCTTGCTCTTCACCCGCCGAGACAGCGTTCACCTTCTCGACCAGCGCTTTCTCGAAAACATCCGCGTCGACGTCCCCCAGTGCCACCGTGCAGCCTTCGACGGTTTTGCCGCCGACATCCGCCCGCGAGACCACCAGCGCTTGAAAGCTCTCAGCTTCGCCGCCGCTGACGATCCATCCTTCCAGCGCTTCCGGATTCTCCATCGGGGTGAAGGTCAGCGCCATATCCTCTGCCATCGAAGGCCATTCGTCGGCTTTCGCACGCTCAGCCGTGCGCTCGAAGTCCGGGCCAGAGGAAACGCAGCTGTCGTAAAAAAATGAAAGTTTGGAACTCGCGTCATCGGCAAATGATGGCCCGGCGGCAAAGAGAATGACGAGGCAGGCAGCCAAAGTACGCTTCATGTCGTCTCCGAGCGGCGGAGTCAGTGCGGCCCTTCGGCCGCACTGACCGTTTTCAAACTTGCCGGACATTGTCGGCAGACGTTCTGCCGGTTCGACGGTCCTGCGCGACTTCGAACGCTATGCCCATTCCTTCTTTCACGGTGTCGATCCCGCCTCGTTGAGCGGCCGTGATGTGAAGAAAGACGTCGGTTCCGCCGTCATCCGGAGTGATGAATCCGAAGCCCTTGTCCTGGTTGAACCACTTGACTTTACCTGTTGGCAAAATTTACCCCCATGTTGGTCTCCCCAGCCGGCATCGGACATCGCACGATTTTGCCCGTGGGCACAAGAGCATTTGAAAATACAGCGGGACACCGCGTTGCTCTGGTGGCCGTGGCCGACTTCTGAGCTTGCGCATGCCAAGACGACACGGTTGCGTCCCACCTATAAGCGTGCGGCTGGTGGTCCCTCGCATTTCATATAGCGGGAATCCGTCATCCGCATGTCATTTCCCCGTCCTATAAGCATCCTCAATGACATTGGCATGAGCGGCTTCCGAGCGGCAGCCAATGAAGAAGGGAATGACGCCCTTCGACGATACCGGAGTAACGCTGACCACGGATGAACTGGCAGCATTGCAGACCGGCTATCCGGCAGGACCGGATGCGGAAAAGCGGGCAGAGCCCGCTTTTTTTGCTTTTATGTTTTGGCGGTTTGTCATCACGGCCGTTTTGCTGCTAGGCATGCTTATTCCCTCGCAAGGCAGCCGCATTGAATGTCAGCCATCATCTTCGACGTCCTTCCCATCTTTATCATGATCCTTATCGGCTGGCTGACCGTGAAACTACGGCTGATGAAGGCGGAGATCGGCGATGCGCTGAGCGAGTTCGTCTTCAAGATCGCCGTGCCGCTGTTGTTGTTCCGCACGATCGCCAACGCCGATTTTCACGGTGCCTCGCCCTTCCGTCTCTGGATCGCCTATTTCTCGGGCGTCGGAGTGACTTGGGTCGCGGCCCATATCGCCGCGACGCGCTTCTTCGGGCGCGATGACCGCATTGGCGTGCTTGCCGGTGTATCGTCAGCCTTCGCCAACACCATCTTCATCGGACTGCCGCTCGTTCAGCGCACGGTCGGTGACAAGGGGCTCGTGCCGCTCTCGATTCTGATCGCGGTCCATCTGCCTGTGATGATGATTATCGGAACCATCCTGATGGAGCGCGCCGAGCACAAGATCGCCGGCAAGAAGGAGCGCAGCATCGCCAAAGTGGTGCGCCAGATCGCCCACAATCTCGTCAAAAACCCGCTGGTGATCGGCTTGGCCGGCGGTGCTGCCATGCACCTGTTAGGGCTCACCATGCCGGGACCGGTAGGCGCCATAATCGATCAGATCGCCGGTGTCGCCGGGCCGGTCGCGCTGATTTCGCTCGGCATGGCGCTTGAGAAATACGGCATTTCAGGCAACGCCGGCATCGCCAGCGTCACCTCCGCCTTCAAGTTGTTGCTGTTGCCGGCCTGCGTCTGGGCGGCGAGCCATCTGGTCGGGCTTGCCAGTGACTGGACGGCGGCCCTGGTGCTGATTTCGTCGGTTCCAACGGGCGTCAACGCCTGGCTGATCGCCAACCGTTTCGGTGTCGGCCACAGCCTGGCAGCTTCGACGATCACGCTAACGACGGCGCTTGGCGCCATCTCCGTTTCGTTCTGGGCCTTTTTGCTCGGCGGCTAGGCAAAGAAAAAGCCCGGCGTCAGCCGGGCTTCGATTTTCGTCTGGAACCGAGCAGCGACTTACTGCGTCGCGCTATCCGGTGCGTTCGGATCCGGAAGCGGAACCGGCGAATCGGCCAGCGTGTGAAGGTAAAGGATGACGTTGGCGCGATCCGTGTCCTTCGGAAGACCGGCAAAGCCCATTGCCGTGCCGGCAACGTACTTCTTCGGTGCTGCCAGGAAGTGGTTCAGATGATCGAAGGTCCACTTCTCGCTGCCGCCCTTGGAGAAGTCCTTCATGCCCGACGAGTAGGCAAAGCCTTCATGCGTGGCGATCGGACGATCGACGAGACCGAAGAGGTTCGGACCAACCTTGTTCGGTCCCCCCTTGGTCGCGTCATGACAGGCCTGACACTTCTTGAAAACAGCCTCGCCAGCCTTGGCGTCTGCCTTTGCAAGTAGCTGTGCGATCGGAACGGCTGCAGCCGGTGCGGCCTCGCCGCCACCAGCGGCAGCGGCCTCTTCGGCGACGATCGCGAAACCTTCCTTCTCCGGGCTCTCCGAATGAAAGATTCCCTCCGACGCGATGGAGACGGTCATCAGAACGAAAACCGTTCCGAGCAGTGCCCCCACAGCCATATTCACGTATGAATTCATCTGCAATGCTCCCCTTGCAGCCGGCAGACATAAAACCGGACCATCTTGAAATCGCGCGGAACCTATGTCTTTTGGCTATTCGTTGCAACAGTCTAAATGGCCTGTTGCGTGAGACTTTTTGACACCTTTCCGCCCGGATTAGAAGGCCCGAACAATGACCAGTCCAAATTTAGATGACGTGCTCGTGCTGATCCCGGCCCGCATGGCATCGACCCGTCTTCCAGGCAAGCCGCTCGCCGATATTTGCGGGCTGCCGATGATCGTGCAGGTGGCGCTGCGGGCGAAGGAAGCCGAAATTGGCCGCGTCGTTGTCGCGGTTGATGACCAACAGGTCCATGATGTCGTGGCCGCGGCAGGCTTTGAAGTCATCATGACCAGCAAGGATCATCAGTCCGGTTCGGATCGCATTTACGAGGCGCTCATGAAGGTGGATCCGGAGGGGAAAGCCAAGTTCGTCGTCAACGTGCAGGGCGATCTGCCGACGATCGAGCCGGAAACCGTTCGCGCCGCGCTGCGCCCGCTGGAGGATCCGAGCGTCGACATCGCAACACTGACGATCGAGATCGAGGACGAGGCCGACAAGACGGCACCGCATATCGTCAAGGTCGTCGGCTCGCCGATCTCGGAAAGCCGCCTGAAGGCGCTCTACTTCACCCGCACGACGGCACCCTACGGTGATGGACCGCTTTATCACCATATCGGCCTCTATGCTTACCGCCGCTCGGCCTTGGAGCGTTTCGTTACGCTCGGACCATCGGTCTTGGAAAAGCGCGAGTCGCTGGAGCAGCTGCGCGCGCTGGAAGCCGGCATGCGCATCGATGTCGAGATCGTTGACACGGTTCCGCTCGGTGTCGATACTCCCGCCGACCTTGAAAAGGCGCGGCGCATTCTCTCCGCAAGAACGAAGTGACGGATTTTCCATGAACATCACCACCAACAGGATCGCCTTCCAGGGTGAGTTCGGCGCGAATTCCGACATGGCGTGCCGTGACATGTTTCCGACCATGGAGCCGCTGCCGTGCCAGACGTTCGAGGATGCCTTCGTGGCGGTCGAGAATGGCGATGCCGATATCGGAATGATCCCGATCGAGAACACGATCGCTGGCCGCGTCGCCGACATTCATCACTTGCTGCCGGAGTCGCGCCTGCACATCATCGGCGAGTATTTCATGCCGATCCGCTTCCAGTTGATGGTGCTCCCGGGCGTCACCAAGGATGAGATCCGCACGGTTCACAGCCACATCCACGCCCTTGGGCAGTGCCGCAAGATCGTGCGTTCGCACGGCTGGAAGCCGGTGATCGCTGGCGACACGGCAGGTGCTGCAAAGCTCGTCAAGGAAACCGGGGACCGCTCGATGGCGGCGCTGGCGCCGCGCCTTGCCGCCGATCTCTACGGTCTCGACATCGTTGCCGAGAATGTCGAGGACACGGAAAACAATGTCACTCGCTTCGTCATCCTTTCACGCGACGAGGAATGGGCGCATCGCGGCTCGGCCGAGGAGAAGCTCGTCACGACGTTTGTCTTCAACGTCCGAAACATCCCGGCCGCACTCTACAAGGCGCTTGGCGGCTTTGCGACCAACACCATCAACATGACCAAGCTGGAGAGCTATCAGCTCGGCGGCAAGTTCGTCGCAACGCAGTTCTATGCTGACATTGAGGGTCACCCGAACGATCCGAATGTCCGGCGTGCATTGGAGGAGCTGCGCTTCTTTTCCGAGAAGGTGCGCATCCTCGGCGTCTACAAGGGCCACCCAATGCGGGGCCAACTGCAGAAATGAAAAAGGGCGCCTTCGGGCGC
>NZ_JACUZX010000038.1:0-39612 GCF_014851575.1 Rhizobium sp. RHZ02 | reverse complement strand
AACGAAAGTTCAGGCCCGCTAGGACCAACCGCTCTGCGCATCGTCACTGCGGTGTTGCAATCACCTCAATGGCAAACGAGGCCGGTGCATCATAACCGATGCACCGGCCTCGCAATGTATAAGCCCGCCGTCTCCGGCGCCGCCGTCTCCGGCGGGCTTTTGTTTCGAGATAGTTCTGACTATTTGCAGGCGCCGCAGAAGCGCTGGATGCGCTTGCAGGCTTCCTCGAGCAACGCTTCCGACGTCGCGTAGGAGATGCGGAAGTTCGGGCCGAGGCCGAATGCCGAGCCATGAACGACGGCAACGCCTTCGCTCTCCAACAGTTCAGAAACGAAGTCTTCGTCGGTCTCGATCACCTTGCCCGACGGCGCGGTCTTGCCGATCAGGCCGGCGCAGGACGGATAGACGTAGAAGGCGCCTTCCGGCGACGGGCACGTGATGCCCTTTGCCTGGTTCAGCATCGACACGACGAGGTCGCGGCGGCCTTCGAAGATCTTCTTGTTCGCGGGAATGAAATCCTGCGTACCGTTCAGCGCTTCGACGGCAGCCCACTGGGCGATCGAGGTCGCACCTGAGGTCTGCTGGCCCTGAATCATATCCATGGCCTTGATCAGCTGGATCGGGCCTGCTGCGTAGCCGATACGCCAGCCGGTCATCGCGTAAGCCTTCGAAACACCGTTCATGGTCAGCGTGCGGTCGTAGAGCTTCGGCTCGACTTCGACAGGCGTGACGAACTTGAAGTCGCCATAGGTCAGGTGCTCGTACATGTCGTCCGTCAGCACCCAGACATGCGGATGCTTCAGCAGCACGTCCGTCAGGGCCTTCAGTTCGTCATGCGTATAGGCAGCACCCGACGGGTTGGACGGCGAGTTGAAGATGAACCACTTCGTCTTCGGCGTGATCGCCTTGTCGAGGTCGGCGGCCTGGAGCTTGAAGTTGTTTTCCTGCGTCGCCGAAACGATGACGGGCGTACCGCCGCACAGCGAGACCATTTCCGGATAGGATACCCAGTACGGCGCCGGGATGACGACTTCATCACCCGGGTTCAGCGTCGCCATGAAGGCGTTGAAAAGGATCTGCTTGCCGCCGGTGCCGACGATCGTCTGCTCCCACGAATATTCCAGGCCGTTCTCGCGCTTGAACTTCGCGGCGATCGCCTTGCGGAGTTCAGGGATACCGGAGACCGGCGTGTACTTCGTCTCGCCGCGGTTGATCGCGTCGATGGCAGCCTTCTTGATATTATCAGGCGTATCGAAATCCGGCTCGCCGGCGCCGAGGCCGATCACATCGCGTCCTTTTGCTTTCAGCTCGCGCGCTTTCTGGGAAACGGCGATGGTGGCTGAAGGCTTCACACGGGAAAGAGCATCGGCAAGAAAGGCCATGATATCGGTCCTATACGGTTGATTTGGGCAGAAAAGCCGGGACCGGAATTCTGCGCTAAGCTCTATGTCCAATGTAGGCAGGCATTTCAAGCGCAAAGGCGTGATGGTGCCAATGATTCTTCGTGATCAATCGCCTGACCCAGCGTCCTGATTCGCGAGCTCGCGCGTTTGGCTGGCTGAATCATTTTGCGAAGTGCTTGAATCAGTTTCTGAAGAGAGTTGCGATTTACGCCCGGAAATCAAAATCCTCGGCACTTTTGGCCCTTGCCACGAATTGGTCGCAACAAATGCCGCGGCCTGCCGCAATTCGGTCGCGAGCACGCCGAGATCGAAGCCCCATTTTGTTGCATCCGGCATTGGTTATTGAGGGCATACCCATGTTTCTGGAAGACGAGTTTGTCATCAGGCGCCTTCGCGCCCGTCGCGTATCCATCTCACTACTGGTTGCAGTTGTGGCTTTCGCTGCGTCGATCCTTATGACCTTCGGGCTGGTAACGACGGTCTACGCCGAAGAAAGCCAGCAGGTGTCCGCACAGTCAGCCACATCGCAAATGGCAGCCGCGCCAACGGTAAAGGCAGTGGGGCTTGGCGCACAGAACTCCGTGTCGGTAAAGCTGCCGCAAAGGGCGACAGGCGCTGACGAACGGATCACCCGCGGCAGCCTTATGCTTCTAGCCGCACTGGTCGCGACATGCGGGCTGGCCATCTGGCGCCGGCGACTACACGGCGTCTTTGCCGGAGCCAGCCAATGACGCCCGTGAATTCGGGACCCAGAGTTCGAAACCACGAGGCGGACGAATTCGGCCCGCTTCCGACCTATATCGAGCTCGCCATGGCGACGGCGGCGGCAACCGCTTACGACGCGAATACAGCGCAGGAAAACCGTATGCGCCTGCCCCGTCTCTCCGTCATCGAGAAGGCAATTGTCGTTAGCATCGCCGCTCTTGCGCTTTACGGAACGGTGCTGATCGCCGGCGGGCTCTATATCAAGGCCAAGGCCGAACTGTCGCAAATTCTCTCGCAGCACTCCTTTGCCGCCGAACTTCGTAGCGAAGACACCAGGCCTTGACCGTGGGCGGATCTCGCCACCGAAGCAGAGGTCCCCACTCGTCTACCCGCGACCGATCGTCGCCTCGCCATCGGCAAACACAAAGCCGTTATCCCACGCGAATGAGGTTGAAGCCGGTGGACGACGCTCCACGTTGACCAGACGACAGGCATTGGGACAGACCATGACGACACTTGCACGGCTTCCATTCGGCTTCTTTCTCGCAACCGCGGCATTGGCCGCCTCCCCAAGCTTTTCTGCCGACATCGTCAAGACGAAGACGGTCGAGGTTCAAGTCGACACCATTGCAACAGGCCTCGAGCACCCCTGGGCCGTGGAGGTGCTCCCTGATGGTTCCTATCTCGTTACCGAACGACCGGGACGGCTGCGCATCATACGCGACGGCAAGCTCTCTGCCCCCATCGCCGGCGTCCCTGAAGTCAGCGCCCGGGGGCAAGGTGGTCTGATGGACGTTGCGATCGCGCCTGATTTTGCAACAAGCCGCCAGATATTCCTCACGGCCGCGACCAGGGCCAGGGGCGGCTCCGGCACCGAGGTATTCAGCGCCACGCTGTCAAATGACGGAACAAGGCTGAACGACGTCAAATCCATCTTCACGATGAAGCGCTTCACCGGCGGCAACATCCAGTACGGCTCCCGCATAGCGTTCGGCAAGGACGGCTCGCTGTTCATCAGTGTCGGTGACCGTGGTGACAGGGATCGTGCCCAGGATTGGAAGGACGATGCCGGCTCCATCATCCACATCAACGCCGATGGCAGCATTCCCACCGACAATCCCTTCAAGGACGGCGGCAAGGCGCTTCCGGAGGTCTGGTCGAAGGGCCATCGCAATCCGCAGGGCATCGCCTTCGATGCCGCAGACGGCAAGCTCTACACGGCGGAGCACGGCGCCCGCGGCGGTGACGAAATCAACTACATCGAGCCCGGCAAAAACTACGGCTGGCCGATCATAACCTACGGACGCGACTATTCGGGCGCCGAGATCGGCGAAGGCACAGCCAAGGAAGGGCTTGAGCAACCGCTTTATTATTGGGACCCGTCGATCGCGCCGGGAGCATTGGCCATTTATCGCGGCAAGATGTTTCCCGAATGGGACGGCAACTTTCTCGTTGCTGCGCTGAAGTTCCAGCTGCTGTCGCGAATGCAGCGCGATGAAGGCGGAGCTTTCGTCGCCGAGGAGCGGATTTTCGACGGCTCCTATGGCCGCATGCGTGATGTGATCGTCGCACCCGACGGCGCCCTGCTGCTCCTCACGGATGAAGACGATGGTGCCTTGCTAAGAGTGTCGCGGGCGCCGGTAAACAATGGTTGACACTAAGCCTAGAGGCCGGCGCGCAGTTCCTTTCGAAACATAAACTTCAGGGCGGACCATGTCTCATCGACAGCGCAGACTTTGACGTCAACCAGCCCCAAAGGCACGAATATCGATCGCAGAACGTCTTCGGTGACTGTGGTCGGCACCCGCGCCGCCTTCTTGGGCCAGGAAATCCAAAGCATCCCGTCGGGCTTGAGAGCGCCCGATACAGCCCGGGCAATACCTTCCAGGACTACCCGGCGGGCTTCGAAAACATGCACGTAGTCGAAGCGACGCTCAATCATTGATGGCAAAGCTTTCGTAACGGAGGAGAAATGCTCAAAGGATTGTATCTCGGCGATCTCGGGTACACCGATCAGCAGCGCCGCCTGCCCTTCCCTCAGGCCGAGCTTTCGCGTGAGCGAGTTGCCGCAATACCCCGCTGGCGCATCATGGCGCTGTTGTCGCGGCGCAGCCTTTTCGTCCGCCGATGAAACCGTTTTCGTTGCCATCCGTTTGCTCTCAGGCGCTTACCCAGTGGCGACATTCTTCACCCTTGCCCAAACCAAAGGCAACTGCTAACGCTCGCCCATACTCTCCCGCACCGAGGACGACATGACGCGCATTCAGGCGAACCTCCTTCTATTGCTTGCAGCTGCCATCTGGGGCGGCGGCTTTGTCGCGCAGTCGACGGCAATGAAGGCAATCGGTCCGTTCTGGTTCATTGGCCTGCGCTTCGTGATTGCCGCAGTCGCGGTCCTGCCGTTCATGCTCTTCGAAGCCCGCAAGGCGCGGGTAAAGACCGCGCCGCGCCATCTCAAGCTCTATCTGCTGACGGGTCTTGCGCTATTCGGTGGCGCCGCCACCCAGCAGATCGGCCTGCAGACGACGACCGTGACGAATTCGAGCTTCATCACCGGCCTCTACGTCGTGATCGTCCCCCTGATCGCTGTCGTCTTCCTGCGCCGCTCCCCGCACTGGATCATCTGGCCCGGCGCGATCATGGCCGTTTCCGGCATCTACATGTTGTCCGGTGGCCAACTCTCGGCACTGACGACCGGTGATCTGCTCACGGTCGTCTGCGCGGTCTTCTGGGCCGGGCAGATCACCCTGGCCGGCATCACAGTGTCCGAAACCGGGCGCCCGCTTACCCTTTCGACCGCCCAGTTTGCGGTGACCGGGGCCTGCGCGCTCGTCGTTGCCATCGTCGCGGAACCGATCAGTTGGGCAGCGGTCTGGGCGGCAGCCCCCGAGATCCTCTACGTCGGGATATTCTCGTCCGGTGTCGCCTTCTCGCTGCAGGTCATCGGCCAGCGCTACACGACCTCGTCGCAGGCAGCGATCTTCCTGTCATCTGAAGCACTCTTCGGCGCCTCGCTCGGCGCTCTGCTGCTGGGCGAAACCATGCCGCCGCTCGGCTACGCCGGCTGCGCGCTAATGTTCACCGCCATGCTTCTGGTTGAGGTGGTGCCCGAAATTACGCGCCGTCGAGCTTCGGAGAGGTTGAAACCGAGCCCAAACTTGGGTTGAACGCCCGGAAAAGAAAAAAACTTTAGCCTTTGCGTAGTCGCGTTAGCGTTGCATTTTTGGCAAAATCTGCTCCCAAACTATATTGCCAACGATATAAAGCGTTGCTCGGCGGCGGCTAACGACCAAAATTTTGCTCTGGGCGTGCAAAAATGCCTCCTATAGGTGCCTTTCAGCACAGACGCGTTAAAAAACTTTTGCTTGCCAAAATTTAATAATCGCAGCACTCTCACCGTGTTCGGGCATTTTGCGAGCATGGGAAGTCCTTGAGAATGTGCGCGCCGGAGACGCTAAAATTCCGGTCAACCAATTCCGAGAAAGCGGGCGTCAGTCCCGTGGTGAGTTTGGTTGTGCTAGAGGGGACCTTTTTCTCACATTTCAATAATTGCCTGCTAACGTCTCCGTGAGGAGGCAATATCAGTGATGCTGCCCGTGTGGATGGCGGGCAGAGATAAAAGGACCTGACGCATGGCCGAGACTGGCACAGTAAAATTCTTCAACACCGACAAAGGTTTTGGCTTTATCAAGCCGGACAAGGGCGGCGCGGACATCTTTGTACACATTTCTGCCGTTCAGGCTTCTGGCTTGGCCGGACTGACGGAGAATCAGAAGGTTAGCTTCGACACGGAGCCGGACCGCCGCGGCAAGGGCCCCAAGGCTGTCAACCTGCAGATCGCAGGCTGAGCCTCTAGCCAACGCTGTCAATTCGAGTTGAAGCCCGGCAGCGATGCCGGGTTTTGTCATTCAGCCTGCATTCAGATCGCGGCCCTTACCTTGCCATCATCAAGGTGCAGAACCGGTATCGGTTAAAACAGGGAAATACAAATGAACAGGCTTGCGAAGACGCTCCTTATGACGGCAACCGCTGCTGCCCTCGCAGTATCATCGATCGGGGTCGCGTCGGCTGGTGACTGGCACCGTCACCACCATGGCGATGATGCGCTTGTCGGTGGCGCCGTCGGCCTTGCAACGGGTCTGATTGTGGGTTCAGCCATTGCAAGCGCACCGCGTTATGATGAGCCGCGCTACATCGACCCGCCCTACGACCCGGAATACGAAGCCGTTCCGGTCTATCGCGCTCCCCCGCCCCGCTACTATCGTCCGGTTGCCGCCGACATCGAGCCCTGGACTCCGCAGTGGGAACGCTACTGCTCCTATCGCTACCGGTCGTTTGACCCGCGCAGCGGCACATTTATCGGCAACGATGGCCGGAGCCACTTCTGCAACGCCGGCTAATCGCCTGAACGCGCAATCAAACACGAAGCGCCGCCTCTCAGCGGCGCTTTTGTTTTGGGTGCTCAGATCCCTTGCAGGAAGGGATTGCTCCGTCGCTCGTCGCCGATCCGGCTGCCCGGCCCGTGTCCGCAAATGAAGCCGACGTCATCGCCCAGCGGCAAGACCTTGTCGCGGATCGAATCGAGCAGTTGCTGGTGATTGCCCCCGGGTAGATCCGTCCGACCGATCGAGCCGTTGAAAAGCACATCGCCCAGATGGGCAAAATTCTGTGCGCGATTGAAGTAGATGACATGGCCGGGCGCGTGGCCTGGTGTGTGGTACACCTCGAACTCGTGCGTGCCAAACGAGACCTTGTCGCCATCCTTCAGCCAACGATCCGGAACGACATTCTGCATGCCCGACGGGATGCCATACTTTTGCGCCTGGGTCTCGATCCGCTGCAGCAAGGGAAGATCGTCCTCGTGCGGACCGACGATATCGATGTTAAGGGCTTCCTTGAGCTCCCTAGCTCCACCTGCGTGGTCGAGATGGCCATGTGTCAGCCAGATTTCCTTGATGTCGAACCCGTTCGCCGTGATGGCCTCGAGGATCGCCGGGACATCGCCGCCGGGATCGACAACGACGCCTTCCTTGGTCTCCGGGTCGAAGAGGATCGTGCAGTTCTGCTGAAATGGTGTCACCGGAATAATGCCAGCCTGGAGCATGCCCATGAGTGCCTCGCTTGTCTTTGTCCCGGGTTCCTATAGTCCGAAATCACACCGTGCGCAGCCCGCGATTTAGTGAACACAGTCTGGCTTCAGGGTTCGATCACCAGCCACGTTCGAATTTAACACGTCGATACAATCGTTTACCGGCGAAAGCGAAGGCGGCGGAACATCGTCTGCACCCCAAACGTTACTTGCCTGTATTAAGACAAGGAGAAACGAGATGACCTTGAAGCGAAATCTGTTCCTGGCTGGCGCGATCGTCGTGGGAAGCGCCGGTCTTGCCCAGGCGGACATGGTTGCCACGGCCATCAACGATCTGAACGTTCGCGCAGGCCCCGGTCCGCAATATCCCTCAATCGGAATCGCGACGCGCGGCTCGCAGGCAATGCTGGATGGTTGCATCCAGGGAAGCCGCTGGTGCCGTGTTGACGTCAACGGCGTGCGTGGCTGGGTCTATGCTCAGTATCTGCAGGTCGAACAGGGTGGCAGCACCGTCGTCGTCGAGCAGCACCAGTCCGATCTAGGCGTTCCCGTCGTGACCTATGAGACGACGGCAAGCGTCGCTCCTGAGCCGGCACCGGGCGACGAGTTGCTTGGACCGGTTGGCTCCGTCGACGCCGTTACCCCACCTGAAACCGTCACGACCTATGTCCAGACCAATCCGGCACAGACCGTGCGCCTCGGTGGCGATGTCGTCGTGGGTGCTTCCGTGCCGGCTGATGTGACGTTCCAGGAAATTCCGGACTATCAGTATCGGTATGTTCGAATCAACGATCGACCGGTCCTTGTGGACCCCGGCACCCGCCGCATCGTTTACGTCTACAACTGATTGTAACGCACAACATGGAAAAGGCGCCCCGCGGGCGCCTTTTTTTGCGCAGACAGCGTGGAAAACTTTCACGCGTGGGTTGCTCTCCATTCCACTAAATATTCAATCATGATAAAATACTGAAATTCAGACGATATCCCCTGCTCCCGGTCGGAGGTCGGATCGCCTGTAGGGCTGGCTATCCTTTCGGATCGCGCAGCCGGCAGTGGCGTTTGAGGAAACGCGAAGGAGGGAAATCGTGGAAGCCTTATTGCCCATCATCACACAGGTAATAGCGGGTGCAGTCGGCGGCAATGTCGCAAGCGGCGCGTTGAAGCAGGTTGCAATCAATACCGTCGCCCGGACGATCGCCGGCGCGATCGGTGGCATCGGCGGTGGCATGCTGCTCAGCATGGTCGGCGGCGAAGCTGCAATGACCGGTTTGATTGCCGACGGTATCGGCGGCCTGATCGGCGGCGGCATCCTGTCGACGATCGTAGGAGCGGTAGCCGCCCGCGCACGATAGATAGCCCATCGAGAAGCGGCCGAGGCTCCCTGGGAACCCGGTCGCTGTCCTTTGCTGGAGGATAGTCGGCGGCAGCGGCCACGCGATCTATCTCTCTTACATAGTCGCTCATCAGTGTTTCGCTGATCGTCGCCGGCATAAACCGGTGTGGCCCGATTTCCGTCACAGCCCAGCCGTGTTCTCCCATGAACACCAGGTTTGCGGCGTGAAACCCATAGGTCGACACGTGGATCTTTGCGTTTTTCCACTGAACGAACGCACCGCAGCCGTTCGCTCTCCTCCGCTGCCCGTACGCCATTGTTGTTGATTGTTATCCCCGATACGTTTTATCCACTGACAAAGGGGAAAATTACGCATTGTGGTGAAGTTTGCGAAGTGGGGCCAAATTTCCGGTGGAAACGGCATCCCCTTCCGGCTTCGCGACGCGTGGGGGAAGCAAGCAACGGCGCAAAGATACGTCAAATGCTGGCATATTTTTATCTGAGCTTCCCGCGAGGTGCGCAACAAGAAAGGAAATGCCAAATTGGCACGCCAGACGAGCCCAAAGGCGGGCAAGCCCGAACTGCTGAAAATGCCGATGGAAAACACAGAAACCATCGATTTTGAGATCATCGAGCTTCTGTTCTTCTCCTATCGTGACTTCGTTTCGGATCCTGACGCCATCCTGGCAGAGATCGGCTTCGGGCGCGCGCACCACCGTGTCGTTCACTTTGTTAACCGCAACCCGGGCATGACGGTTGCCGATCTGCTGGATACGTTGAAGATAACCAAGCAGAGTCTTGCAAGAGTGCTCAAACAACTCATTGATTCGGGGTATATTCGACAGATTGCGGGGCCTGAAGACAGGCGGCAGCGCAAGCTCTATCCTACCAAGATGGGGCGCGAGCTTGCTCTTGCTCTGGCGGAGCCGCAATCGCGCCGTATTGAGAGAGCATTCGACGGGGCTTCTCCGGAGGTACGGGAAGGCATAAAGGCCTTCCTCAGAGGTATGCGGAATAGACCAAACTCGAGAGCGGATTGAATGGCGACAAAGACAGTGATTTCGGACGACGCTGCGCACTTGCTTGTTGTGGATGACGACACGCGTATCCGCGCCCTGCTCAACCGCTATTTGACCGAGAACGGCTTCCGGGTGACCGTGGCCGCGGATGGCGCGGAAGCTCAACGCAAGCTTGCCGGCTTGGATTTCGACCTCATCATCATGGACGTCATGATGCCGGGTGAGTCCGGGATCGAAGTGACCAGGGGTCTGCGCACGATCAAGAACGTGCCAATCATCATGCTCACGGCGCTGGCGGAGTCAGGCAGCCGCATTGAGGGCCTCGAGGCAGGCGCCGACGATTATCTGGCCAAGCCCTTCGACCCACGCGAGCTCGTGCTGCGCGTCAACAACATCCTGCGCCGCAATGTCTCGAACGATGCGCCGAAAATCGAACAGGTGATGTTCGGACCATATACCTTCTCGCTCACACGCAAGGAGCTGAAGAAGGCGTCCGAAGTCGTCCGGCTGACGGATCGCGAGCAGGAAATCATGCTGCTGTTCGCCAAACGCGCCGGCGATACCATTCCGCGACACGAGCTTATCGGCAACGATGTTGATGTCGGTGAGCGCACCATCGATGTGCAGATCAATCGCCTGAGACGCAAGATCGAGGACGATCCCGCAAATCCGGTCTGGCTGCAGACGGTTCGTGGTATAGGATACCGATTGAGCATCGATTGACAGTCGCAACCCCAGGACCAGCGGCCAAATGGTGACATTCGACTCTCTTCGGCGCGACGACCGCTCGCCCGCCCGCGGCTGGCGGTGGATGCTGCGCAGATTTCGGCTCTATCTGCCGACGGGCCTGTACGTCCGCTCGCTGCTGATCATCATTATCCCCATGGTGCTCCTGCAGTCTGTTGTCGCCGCCGTATTCATGGAGCGCCACTGGCAGATGGTGACCCAACGCCTTTCAGCTGCCGTCACGCGCGACATAGCGGCCATCATCCAGATCATCGAGACTTATCCGCAAGATACGGACTTTAGCGAAGTCACCCGTATCGCACGCGATCAGATGAACTTGCAGATCTCGATCGAACCGGACGGCGATCTGCCATCGCCACGCACAAAGCCCTTCTTCTCCATCCTGGACGGTATCCTGAGCGACGAGATCAGCGATCAGATCAAGCGCCCCTTCTGGATCGACACGCTCGGCGACTCCAGCCTCGTCGAGATCCGCATCAAGCTGGAAGACAAGATCCTTCGCGTATTGGCACGGCGCAGCTCGACCTATGCCTCCAACACTCACATCTTCATTGTGTGGATGGTTGGCGCCTCGCTGGTCCTGATTGGCATATCGATCCTCTTCCTGCGCGGGCAGATCCGCCCGATCCTAGCGCTGGCCAACGCCGCCGAAAACTTCGGCAAGGGGCAGAAGGCCGACAACTTCCACCCGCGTGGCGCAGATGAGGTTCGTCGTGCGGGCCTTGCCTTCATTCTGATGCGCGAGCGCATCGAGCGACAGATCGAGCAACGCACGGCGATGCTGACCGGAGTGAGCCACGATCTGCGCACGATCCTGACCCGCTTCAAGCTGCAGCTGGCACTGGCCGGCGAAAATCCGGAGCTTCACGGCCTGAACGACGACGTCAACGATATGCAGTCGATGCTCGAGGCCTACATGGCGTTTGCCCGAAGCGAGGTCGAAGAGGACGTTGGCGACCTGAAGCTCAGCGAGCTCTTCGCACGAGTGGCGGCAGACTTCGAACTTCACGACGGCAAGAAGCTTACATACTCGATCGACGGAGACGACGAGATCTTGGTGCGCCCGAACGCCTTCACGCGCCTTGTGACCAACCTAGCCTCAAATGCCCGCCGCTACGCCAACACGCTCGACATCAACGCCAGGCACAGCGCCAAGTGGCTGACGATCACCTTTGACGATGACGGCCCGGGGATTCCAGAAAGGAACCGCGAGGACGTCTTCAAGCCGTTCTTCCGGCTCGACGAAGCCCGAAATCTCGATGCCTCGGGCACCGGCCTGGGCCTCGCAATCGCTCGCGACATCGCACGAAGCCACGGCGGCAACGTCACGCTTGGCGACAGCCCTCTGGGTGGCCTTCGGGCGACCGTCCGCCTGCCCGCGTGAGGAAAAGATGACGATGGACACGAGCTCAATGACATGGCTGAACCCGCCGCCTCGCTTCGAGATGCGCGGCGGGGATTTGCATGTCTGGTCGGGACCCAAGACCGATTTCTGGCAGGGGACATATTACGGCTTCCACCGCGACGACGGACATTTCCTGCACCGGTCGCGACAAGGCGACTTCACCGCCGAGGTTTCCTTCTCGGGACGCTACCAGGAACTCTACGATCAGGCTGGCCTCATGGTACGGGCTGATGCCACGCATTGGATGAAATGCGGGATCGAATATACCGATGGCGCCATGCATTTCAGCGTCGTCGTGACCAACGGCAATTCCGATTGGTCAGCCTTTCGGCTCGACCACACGTTCGAGCGCATGGGCGTGCGGGTGACACGCAATGGCGATGCGCTGTTCATTCAATACAGAACGGACCGCATGGAAGATTGGCGCATGGCACGCCTTGCGTGGTTCGATCCGGCGTATGCAGAGGTTGCCGTCGGGCCGGTATTCTGCTCGCCGCAACGCGCCGGCTTCGAAGCCGTATTCCACGATTTCTCGCTGACCGATCCGCTGTCGCGCGAGATCCACTGATCACATCAGCTTCTTGCCGTTCGGTACGGGCTTGTCGGTTCCTGCAAGAACGATCGCTCCCGCCTCATCCTCGAAGCCCAAGGTCAGGACTTCCGAGCGGACCGGGCCGATCTGCCGTGGCGGAAAGTTCACCACGCCGAGAACCTGCCGACCGACAAGGCTCTCGGGCGTATAGTGAACCGTAATCTGGGCCGACGACTTCTTGAGACCGATCTCTGGCCCGAAGTCGATCAGCAGCTTGAAGGCCGGCTTTCGCGCCTCCGGAAACGGACTTGCCTCGACGATCGTACCGACACGAATGTCGACACGCTCGAAGTCGGCATAGGTGATTTCGTCAGCCATACAGGTTGTCCTCAGCCGGCAAGCTCTTCGGCGCGCCTGCGCGCTGCCGCGAGGGCCTTGTCGAAAAGAGGCTGCATCGCGTCCTCGGCCATCAGGACCGAAAGCGCGGCGGCGGTCGTGCCGCCCGGCGATGTCACGTTCTGCCGCAGCCGCGAGGCGTCGTCGGGGGACTGGTGCAAAAGCTCACCAGCCCCCGCGACCGTTTCCCGTGCAAGACGCATGGCAAGGTCCGCCTGCAAGCCAAGTTTACGGCCTGCCTCTGCCATACACTCGACGAGATAAAACACATAAGCCGGTCCGCTTCCCGACAGCGCCGTAACGGCATCGATGTCGGCTTCGGTTGGAACCCATTCTACCGGACCGGATACACGCAAGAGAGAATGGACGTGCTCACGCTGCGCATCGGTGACGCGGGCATTGGCAAACGCACCCGTAACACCACGACCGACCATGGCCGGAGTGTTCGGCATGGCGCGCACCATCGCAGCCTCACCGAGATGCTTTTCAAGAAACAACAGCGTCTTTCCGGCGGCGACCGACACAACGACGGTTTCCGATCCCACCGTTCCCTTGACCGGAGGCAGCACGGCATCCATCACCTGTGGCTTGACCGCCAGAAAGAGAACGCCTGCCGTCAGCCCGGCAGGAGCCGAGGTAACGTGCGTTACGCCGGCATCGTTGATTGTTTTCATCATCTGCTCGGACGGACCGGGATCGATGACGACGATGGAAGAACCGGCCACTCCGCTCTTCAGCCAGCCAGAGAGCATTGCGCCCCCCATATTGCCGGCACCGATAAGAACGATAGGACCTGAAGATGCGGATGACATTTACGCCTCGCCGACGGTTTCGAAGAGAACCGCTTCCATGGCGCGGTTCGCCTCCATGCCCGACCAGATCACGAACTGGAACGCTTGATAGTACGCCTCACAGGTATCGAGCGCACTAGCGAGCAAAACCTCGACCTGTCGATTGGTCGGCTCCGCACCGCCGGCAAGCAGCAGCGACTGACGGAAGATGATGACATCTTCCTGGCGCCAAAGATCGAAGTGTCCCATCAGGACCTGGCCGTTGATCGCGGCCAAGAGCTTGGTGACCTCGTTAACGCGCTGTTCGGGAACCTTGACGTCGAAGGCGCAGCCAAGGTGCAGCGCCTCGAACTCTTCCATCCAGGAAAAGGAAACGTGGTAGTCGGCCCACTTCCCTTCAACCGTCATCGCAATTTCGTCGTCACCCGACCGCTCGAAAGACCAGTCGTTATTGGCGGCGACGTACTCGATCATATCGACCGGGTTCGACTGACGCTCGACTTCCAATTCCATGAGGCTCATGCAGCACCTTCTTGACCGGAGTGAATGCGAACCAACTTCGTCAACGAGACACAAGGAGAACACACGCAACAGCCGGAACCACCAACCGTGATGACCGTTGAACCACTACCAGACTTAACGCAGTCAAACCTGCCTGGAGCTTACCAACCGCTTCGAATCATCATTTAAAATCAGTGTATAACGGGCTCGGCGACACGCCAGCCCCTGAAGGCCGTTTTAGGGAACGGTACTGTGGAAAGCTTTTCGGGTTTAGATTCAGAAGGAGGGTTTAAATGACTCTGCCCATTGATCTTTTTGGCAGTGTCCACAGGTGGATAACCGCACCTGGTTTTTAGGCCGCAGCCGCGGTGTGTCTCATAAAGGTCACACCACGGCCTGTCTCACAACGGGAATTACTTGCCCTTGGCCGCAAGCTTCTCTTCAAGGGCGGCGATCCGCGCAAGCAGCGCATCATTTTCATCGCGCGCCTTGATCGCCATTTCGCGTACGACCTCGAATTCCTCGCGCTTCACGATGTCGAGCGTATTGAGCCAGCGCTCCGCCTGCGCATTGAAGGCTGTCTCGATTTCCTTGCGCACACCCTGGGCAGCGCCGGCCGCATCCGTCATCAGCTTGGCGAACTCGTCCATGATGCGGTTTGCTCCAGTCGTCATGGCGATTTTCTCCCTTTGCTATAGACCAGTTAGGGCCACTTCGGCCCCTCAAGAATGAGGTAGGGCTTCGCCGCGGAGGATGCAAGCGGTTTGCTCTGGATAAGCCAGCCGGCGGCCTCCGATCGCCAACAATCGACTTGACCGCTCTTGATCGCAGCGCCATCTTCCGCCCACATCAAGCTTGGCGCGCCTTCAGAAAGTCGCAAAGGACGCCTTGAACTGAACCGCGTCAGACGCCCGATTCCATATTCCGGGCTTTGCGCCACCGAATGGGACAACCTTGCCGACAGCAGCCAATTTCATGGCGATCATGCCGTTCCCCGAGATCGACCCGATCGCCTTTTCGCTCGGCCCCCTCGCAATTCACTGGTACGGACTTGCCTATGTCGCCGGCATCATGCTCGGCTGGTACTATGCGCGTCAGATCGCCGGGAACAACAAGCTGTGGCCGGGCGACGTGTCCCCGATCACCAAGGTGCAACTGGACGATTTCATCATCTGGGTCGCGCTCGGCATCGTCCTCGGCGGCCGCATCGGCTACATCCTCTTCTACGACATGCCTGCTGTCATCGAGAGCCCGATCCGGGCGATACAGATCTGGAATGGCGGCATGTCCTTCCACGGCGGCCTGACGGGCACCACCATCGCGATGATCGTCTTCGCGCGGCGCAACAGCATACCGATCTGGAGCCTGTTCGATATTGTCGCAGCAGTCGTCCCGATCGGCCTGTTCTGCGGCCGCGTCGCCAACTTCATCAATGGTGAGCTTTGGGGGCGCTTGACCGATGTGCCTTGGGGCATGGTTTTCTGTAACCAATATATCGAGCGGGCCGACGGTTACTGCCCCGGCGGCGACTTTGTTCGCCACCCCAGCCAGCTCTACGAGGCAGGTCTGGAGGGCATCGTGCTCCTCCTGGTTCTCGCCATGCTGATCTACGGCTTCCGCGCACTGAAGACCCCTGGCTTCGTCACCGGCGTTTTCGTCTGCGGCTACGCGCTTTCCCGCATTTTCGTCGAATTCTTCCGCGAACCGGATGCCCAGCTGGGCTACCTGCTGGGCACCAATTGGCTCACCATGGGCATGGTGCTTTCCACGCCGATGGTATTGCTGGGAATCTGGGCCATGCTTCGCGCTCGCCGTCAGGCTGCCCTGCAGCACTGATCGCAGCCGGACAGGAGGGGCATTCATGAGCACCGCGCTCGGTGAGAAGATCAAGGCTATCATTCAGGCGAACGGCCCGATCAGCGTCACGGACTTTTTTTCGCTGTGCCTCGCCGACCCCGAACATGGCTACTACAGGACCCGCGAGCCTTTTGGCCGCACAGGTGACTTCGTGACTGCACCCGAGGTAAGCCAGCTTTTTGGCGAGATGATCGGCGTCTTCATCGTCCATGCCTGGCAGCGACACGGGACGCCCAAAGGTGTCCGTCTCATCGAAATCGGTCCCGGTCGCGGCACGATGATGTCGGATATGCTGCGCGTCATTTCCCGTATCGCGCCGCCGCTTTTCGGAGACATGACCGTGCACCTCGTCGAGACAAGCGAGCGGCTGCGCGACATCCAGCAGGAGACGCTGGCGTCCCACGGCGACAAGGTCAGCTGGCATCAGGGCTTCGATGAAGTCCCGCCGGGATTCTCGCTCGTCGCGGCAAATGAGTTGTTCGATGCGATTCCGATCCGTCAGTTCGTGCGGACGCCGGCGGGCTTCCGCGAGCGGATGGTGGGCGTCGACGCAGCAGGCGAACTGACATTCGGCGCCGGCGTGGCCGGGATCGATTCAAGCCTCCTCCCCTGGCCGGAAGAGGACGTACTCCCGGGAACAATCTTCGAAGTCTCGCCGGCGCGCCAGTCGGTGATGCTATCGATCTGCGATCGCCTGAAAGAACATGGCGGGACGCTTGTCGCCATTGACTATGGGCACGTTGTGAGTGGCTACGGCGACACGCTGCAGGCGGTGCGCATGCATGAGTATGATCCGCCTCTGGCGCATCCCGGTGAAGCGGACCTGACGAGCCACGTCGATTTCCAGGCATTGGCACAGACCGCCACTGCGGCCGGGGTCCACGTCAACGGCATGCTTCACCAGGGCGATTTTCTCGTCGGCCTCGGCATTCTCGATCGCGCTGCCGTGCTTGGCCGGGATCGAGCACCACATACGCAGCAAATCATCCAGACCGCAGTCGACCGACTGGCCGCCGAAGGTGAAGGGCGTATGGGCGAACTCTTCAAGGTGCTGGCGGTCTCGCACCCGACGGTGGATTTGATGCCCTTCCGTTCGGTGGATTGACAGCGCGAGCGCCGCTGGGCCAACATCCGCGGCAATCGACCAGGCATTGCCATCCAGTAAGGCGCACAAGCATTCAAGCAATTTTGGAAGTTCTAATGACGCAAGCAGCATCTCCGGCACCGATCCAAAGCGCGCTGCTGAAAGAGGCAACCGGTGACGCAATTCTCCATGGCTACTTCACCCGGCAAGGCGGCGTTTCGGACGGCATTTATCGCGGCCTGAATGTCGGCCTCGGCTCGCACGATGAGCGCGAGAAGGTTCAGGAGAATCGCCGCCGCGTGGCTAGCTGGTTTGAATTGCCTGTCGAGCGTCTCGCTACTGTGCACCAGGTACACTCTCCCGATGTGGTCGTCGTCGACAGGAACTATAACGGCTCCCGCCCCTCAGCGGATGCGTTGGTAACGGCAACTCCGGGCATAGCGCTCGGGGTGCTGGCTGCCGATTGTGGGCCAATCCTCTTCGCCGATTCGGAAAACGGTGTCATTGGCGCCGCTCATGCAGGTTGGAAGGGTGCCCTCACCGGTGTTTTGGAAAACACGATCGACACGATGGTCCAGCTTGGCGCGAAGCGCGAAGCCATCGTTGCCTGCCTCGGCCCATCGATCAGCCAGGCGAGCTACGAGGTTGGGCCGGAGTTTGTGGAACGCTTTGTCGCTCAGGATCCATCTTACGAGCGCTATTTCGTGCCATCAGGAAAGCCTGAACACGCGATGTTCGACCTCCCTGCCCTGACGATCGACCGGCTGCGCGCCGCCGGCATCCGCGCAGAAAGCCTTGGGCTCTGCACATATCCCGATGCCGAGCGTTTCTTCTCGTACCGCCGGACCACACATAACAAAGAGCCGGACTACGGTCGGCAGATTTCTGCAATCGCAATCAGGGAGATTTGAGCGGTATGGCCTTGCACTTCGACCGACCCGAATTCGCCGTCCGCCTCGCGCGTCTGACAGACAAGATGCGCGAAGAGAAGCTGGATGCCCTGCTGCTGTTTGCCCAGGAAAGCATGTACTGGCTGACCGGCTACGACACCTTCGGCTACTGCTTCTTCCAAACGCTTGTCGTCAAGGCCGACGGGACGATGGCGCTGATCACACGCTCTGCCGACCTGCGTCAGGCGAAACACACCTCCATTCTGGAAAACGTGCAAGTCTGGGTCGACCGCGTAAATGCCGATCCGACCGTCGACCTTCGGAACCTGCTGGTCGAGATGGATCTGCTCGGAGCCAGGATCGGCGTCGAATACGACACCCATGGCATGACGGGCCGCGTAGCCCGGATGCTCGACGCGCAGTTGACGTCCTTCGGCCAGATCGTCGACGCGTCCTATCTCGTCAGCCGCCTGAGACTGATCAAGAGCCCAGCCGAAGTCGCCTATGTTGAACGCGCTGCTGTATTGGCCGACGATGCGCTTGATGCGGCACTCGCGCTGACCAATCCCGGCGCAGACGAAGCGGATATTCTGGCCGCGATGCAGGGCGCCGTTTTTGCCGGTGGTGGCGACTATTCCGCGAACGAATTCATCATCGGCTCTGCCGAGGACGCCCTGCTTTGCCGCTACAAGGCCGGCCGCCGCAAGCTCGATACCAACGACCAGTTGACGCTCGAATGGGCAGGCGCCTACGCGCACTACCATGCGGGAATGATGCGTACCGTCGTCATCGGCGAACCGAGCTATCGCCATCGCGAACTCTACAACGCCTGCTTCGAAACCATCCAGGCAATCGAAACGGTATTGAGGCCGGGCCACAGCTTCGGCGACGTCTTCGATATGCATGCGAAAATCATGGACGAGCGCGGCCTGTCGCGCCATCGCCTCAATGCCTGCGGCTACTCGCTGGGCGCCCGTTTCTCGCCATCCTGGATGGAGCATCAGATGTTCCATGTCGGTAATCCGCAAGCAATCGAACCGAACATGTCGCTCTTCGTGCACATGATCATCATGGATTCCGACACGGGAACTGCGATGACCCTCGGGCAGACTTATCTCACGACGGACAACACACCCCGCGCGCTTTCCCGCCACTCTCTGGATTTCATCAACGTCTGAGACAAGAATCCGGAATTGACACAGACCCGCACCGGCCTTCATAAAGTGCATGGGGCCGGCACTGGGAAGGATGTAACGAGGGATGACGCGAGTCGCGACTGCGCCAGTGCTCCTTGCCTGCTTTGCCCTAACCGCCTGCAACACCACCGACGCCTTGGTCCCGCTGGTCGACATCGGCGATTCCTCACCAAACATGCGCTCATCGCCGGTAACGCAGGGCGACGTGGAACGCATGGCAGGAACCCAGCCCCGCCAGCAGGCCTTTGCCGCTCAGCAGCGGTCGAACGGATATCATCCCGCCTACAGCCAGGCGAGCTATCGTCAAGGTTCAGGCGCACCGCCTACCACGATGGAAGCCCAGGCGATGGCCTTGGAAAGCGATATGCGCTCGCCGGCAGCCTCCGTGCCAATCAAGGCGCAGACCCTGCCGGAGCCAATATCCAACGCCCAGGCCGAGGAAGAAGACATGGTGGAAGCGCCCGCTCGCGAACCGCCTAGACAGCAAACCCAGACTGCCATGCTGAATACGAGTTCGTCCTCGGCAGGTGGGACGACCGTCCGCTTCCTTCCGATCATCGGGGCACCGGTTCAGGCGGTTACACCGCTTTCGCGCCAACTCGGAGCGGAGGCCCGCTCGCACGGCCTTTCCATCAAGAGCTCGAACGACAGCTCAAGCGCCTACATTCTGAAGGGATACCTCTCCGCCTTTTCCGACAGCGGCAAGGTCACCGTGGTCTATGTCTGGGATATTCTCGATGGCAGCGGCGCGCGCCTGCACCGCATCCAGGGACAGGAAAGCGTACCCTCGGAGGCGCTGGATCCCTGGGCCGGCGTTCCCGCCTCGGTTATGCAGCAAATCGCCTCGAAAACCATCACCGACTTCTCAACGTGGCGCGATGCTCGCGGCGGTTAAGCCACAAGGTTTTTAGAAATATGAGCGCAGATGACGCCTTAGCCCTTGCATTCAGGAGCAAGCTGGCTAAAAAGCGCAGCTATCAGCAGGAAATAGGCGGACCAAGATGAAGGTTTTCGCAGGCAATTCGAACCGGCATCTCGCCGAAGCGATCTGCAGCTATCTCAATGTGCCTTTGGGCAAAGCCAGCGTCAGAAGATTTGCCGATCAGGAAATCTTCGTGGAAATTCAGGAAAACGTTCGCGGTGAAGACGTGTTCGTCGTCCAGTCCACGTCTTTTCCGACGAACGACCATCTCATGGAACTGCTCATCATGATCGATGCGATGCGCCGCTCGTCCGCGCGCCGCATAACTGCGGTTCTTCCCTATTTCGGCTATGCCCGCCAGGATCGCCGTGCCTCGGGGCGCACGCCGATCTCCGCCAAGCTCGTCGCCAACCTCATAACGGAAGCCGGCGCCGATCGCGTGCTAACCCTCGATCTGCATGCAGGCCAGATCCAGGGCTTCTTCGATATTCCGACGGACAATCTCTACGCCATCCCGGTCCTGACCCGTGATATCAAGGCCAACTACGACATCAGCAACGTCATGGTGGTTTCGCCTGATGTCGGCGGCGTTGTTCGTGCCCGCGCGCTCGCCAAACGTCTCGACTGTCTGCTGGCGATCGTGGACAAGCGCCGCGACCGCCCGGGTGAATCCGAAGTCATGAACATCATCGGCGAAGTTGAAGGCAAGGACTGCCTGCTGATCGACGACATCGTCGATTCCGGCGGCACGCTCTGCAACGCAGCCGATGCGCTGCTTGCCAAAGGGGCGGCAAGCGTCACCGCCTATATTACCCACGGCGTTCTCTCGGGGGGCGCGGTCACCCGCATCACTTCGTCGAAGCTTCGCGAGCTCGTCATCACCGACTCGATCCAGCCGACGACGGCTGTCCAGTCAGCTCACAACATCCGCGTTGTGAGCACGGCGAGCTTGATCGGTGAAGCGATCAACCGCACCAGCCAGGAAGAGTCGGTTTCCAGCCTGTTCGACTGAAGCGTTTCAAAACTTTCAACACCGCAGACGTTTGATCTTCCCCGGAAATGCAACTTGAGCTAGGATTTGAAAAGAAATCTAGCTGCAGGGGAAGAGTCATGACGCTCGCCGGTTTCCTGTTGCCTCGGAAGATCGCCCTGTTTGGGCTCATTTCGCTTCTGTCTGCCTGCACTGCCGACGTAGGACCCAATTATTGGCGCCCGCCACCTCGCGCGCCCAGTCCGCAGATATGCACTCTGGAATACAATCCCGTCTGTGGCCAACGCGGCGGACGTGTCCAGACCTTCGCCAATGCATGCCAGGCGCGTGCAAATAACTTTACAATCATCAGCCGTGGCCAGTGCCGCCGGCCGCCTCCGATGACATCGCGTCCGACACCTCTTCCGTCGAGGCCGCAGGTGTGTACCATGGAGTACGCTCCGGTCTGCGGCCAACGCAGCGGACGTGTTCAGACCTTCTCTAACGCGTGCCAGGCTCAAGCAGCCAACTTTACGGTCATCAGCCGCGGCCAGTGCCGCCGCCAGCCCGGCATAACAGTGCGCCCGCAGCGTCCGCCACCGCCGCGGCCCGGTGGCATATGCACGCGTGAGTACCGCCCAGTCTGCGGCCAACGAGGTTCACAACTGCGCACCTTCTCGAATACCTGTGAAGCTAACAACAGCGGCTTCCGCATCATACGCCAGGGCGCATGCAGGTAATGAAGTGGCGACCCTGACAAGTCGGCTTCCGCTTATGCGGGAGCCGAACTCCGTTTTTCGAAAACGAGTAAAAGCGCGACAAGCGGATCTGACTGACCGCAGTCGCTTAGGCAGCAATGTTTGACGCGGCCGACATGACCTCCTCGGGAGCCGGTACGCCGAACATACGTCGGCCATCGTCGGCCACCTCGGTAAAGCACCATCTGACGACGCCGTCGCGGTCAAGAAGGAACTCGCCGACCAGTTGGCCCTCACCCGTCGCAATCATCCGCTTGTCGTCGTCCGTGAACTCGTAACCATCGGCATTGTCGAGGTATTCAACAGCCGCCAGCGGGGCCATCGGCTCAGGCAGGTCAGGCATATCGACGCGCATCGACGTTAGCGTGTCGAGGCTAACCTTGTAGGGCCACGCTGTTTCCGATTGCGTGAACTCGATGTTGGGAAGCCCGAAGGCGCGATGCGATACCCTGTCGGGATCGGAGGCCGCCAGCAGATTGGGCAAGGGATGATACCGGAAATAGAGGCGTGCCCGATCGATAGGCGTATTGACCACCGTCAGACTTTCGATGCCCTTTTGCTGGAGGTCGCCCGCCAGGCTCGCCATCGCGGCGATTTGCCGCCTGCAGAATGGACAGTGGAGCCCGCGAAACAGGCCGACCAAAACCGGCTTCTGTCCTCGGAAGTCATCGATCGATATCTTGCCCTGACGCGTGATCGCATCGAGAATGACGTTCGGCGCGCGGTCACCGGGCTGCAGCGGTCTCTCGCTTTGATTTTCGGGCATGGCACCCTCCTTCATTTGCGCGTCGGCGAGCAAGCCGAGCAGAAGAAAAAATAGCGAAAACTCAGCACCTTACCTGCCGGCATTGAATCAATCCAGGAAGGGCAGCACGACCAGCGCGTCGGGATCCAGCCCATGCCTGACGCAAACATCCTGCGCGAGCGAAAAGTAGCGCTCCGCCTCGGCCATATCGTCCTTTTCCAAGTTCAACGTCGCAAGCCCATCATAGCATGGAAAGAGAAGCTGTGGCTCGCCGATTTCACGCGCGAGCTGAAGCGCTTCCTCGTAGTAGTTCCGAGCCAGGTCCGGTTCCCCGTGACACTGATGGATCTGTCCGAGCACGATGAGGGGCACCGCCAGGTGATCGCGCTGATCCAGCGCCCGGTCGATCTCGATCGCTCTTTCAGCCGCCGGCACTCCCTCCTTGGCACAGTTGTCGGTGAAGGTGCAGCAGGCGACCGCGAGGTTGGCGAAAAGCCGGGCTTGAAAACCGAGGTCGGAGATGCGCTTGGCAACATCGAGGCCCTGGCGACACACATCGATGGCACGCCGCGGATCGACGATCGTATAGAGAACGCCGAGATTGGAATAGGCGCGACAGGCCGCGCCGAGAAGCCCCGCCGTTTCGGCAACCTCCAGACTTCGCTCGACTTCGCGCACCGCCTCGCGGTGCCGCCCCAGCCGCGCCAGCGCCACCCCCTTTGTATTCAGCGCCTCCGCTCGCACCTGCGCAGCCTCCGAGGCCACGGAGCCTTCCCCATCCAATGTTGCAGTGTTGAGGCAGGACAGTGCATCATCGGCCCAACGCGCGGCAGCGGTCTGATCGCCCTTGCGGAAGGCGAGATGCCCACGCTCCTGAAGCAGATGGGCAAGTTCGATGGGTGCATTGCTCACGCTCAACAGCGAGGCGGCCTGCGCATAGTCGGCGTCCGCAAGATCACTTCTGCCCGCAGCAAGATTGAGGCGGCCGAGCTTGCGCAGGATCCGCGCCGCACCCGGCTGATCACCAGCTTCCTTTAAGGTCGTCAGTGCGCGGCCATAGTGTTCGCGGGCCGTCTCCCGCTCCCCCGCCGGCCCGCAGAGATCAGCGAACCGTTCATAGAGAGCAAGCAACTCGGAACCGGCTTGCGGGTTATCCGAAATTGCCGCAAGCGCCTCGCGGTAGAGGCGCATCGCATCGTCGTTTGCGTAGGTCTTGCGGGCCAAATCACCCGCGGCCATGAGGTATCGGACGCCCTTGCTCACCTCGTCGGCCCGGCAGTAGTGACGGCCGAGTTGTGCGATATCCTCGAGTCGAGCGGGTATGCCGTAATGTATTCTCTCGATCGCGGCCCCGATACGCGCATGCAGCTCCTTGCGGCGCTGTAGCAAGAGATTGCCATAGATGGCATCGTGCAATAGCTGCTGCGGGAAGCAATAAGAGATCGCCTTTGCCGAAGCAGCACCAGGCGTTTCCTCAACGACCTCGGCCTCGCAGAGATAATCCAGCCCACGCTCGACACGCTCTGCATCCGATGCGACGGCGCGAAGCAATGCCAGATCGAAGCGTGGACCTATAACGGCAGCTTCCTGCGCCAAACGCTTGACGTCGGGCGGCAGGCGGTCGACGCGCGCCAGCAGCATCGCCTGCAGGCTCATCGGCACCTCGGTTCCCATTTCGCCACCCGCCATGCGCCAGCATCCGTTCTCGAAATGAAGTGCCTCGGTCTCGATCAGCGCCCGTACGATCTCCTCGATAAACAGCGGATTGCCGCCCGCTCGCGCGAGAATTCGTGAGCGCGTCTTCGCAGGCACGGAACTGTCCACGCCAAAGAATTGCGTCAGCAGAGCCTCGCCATCCTTACTCGAAAGCGGCGCGAGCCGCATGACGGTGCGGTTGATCCGGCTTGACTCCAGGCCTTCGCCCTCGGCAACCGACCGTCCTGTCGTCAGCATCATCAGGCGCGTACGTTCGAGCCGGTCCAGGACGAAGCGTAGCGCCTCGATCGAAGCGGCATCCGCCCAATGGAGATCCTCCACCACCAGCAGCAGTGGGCTTAGCGACAGCCGCCGTTCAAAGATCGTACGCGTGGCGTAAAAGATCTGCCGCCGCAACTGCTCTGGCTCGACATACCGCAGCGCTCCATCCGGATCGCCGAGGCCCAAGACATGAGAAAGGAGCGGCGTCAGACCCGCGACCTCGCTCTCGCTAAAACCAAGGTCGACCAATCCCGTTGCCAGCAGTTCGGCCGTCCGGGCTGCGGTTTCCCGCTCAGCTATCCCGTAGGCGCTGCGTAGAACCGATGCTAGCGTCCCATAAGATTGCTCCCCGAGGGGTGAGCAGACGGCACGCCGTACCACCACCTGCCCGAACCGCTCGGCTTCGGCGACGTTCTGCAGAAACTCCTTGACCAATCTTGACTTGCCGATGCCAGCCTCACCGACGAGCTGGACGAGTTGCGCATTGCCGCCACTGGCGCGATCCAGGCAATTTGACATCCGCGACAGTTCCGAGTCACGCCCGATGAGTTCGGCGTGCAGGCCTAGGCTTTCCAAACCGCGCGCGGCGTGAGGCGTCTCCATCCGTCCGAGGAGACGATGTACCTGTACATTTCCCGTCTTCCCGCGAAGGGCAAGCGAACCGAGATTGTCGAACGCGAACGCATGCCGCGTCAGACGGTAGGTTACCGGGCCTACCAGTATCTCGCCTGGACCCGCCATCGTTTGCAGTCGTTGGGCCGTATTCACTGTATCGCCGGTCACCGAGTAGGATCGCGCAGCCGCCGCTCCGAAACCACCGCTGACCACCGGCCCTGTGTTGATGCCGACATGCAGCTGCAGCGGATCTCCACCGGCCAGATCCAGCCATTTGGCGCCAAGGCGGTCAGCACCCGCAATCATGTCGAGTGCTGCGCAAAGGGCACGATCGGGATCGTCCTCATGTGCTGTCGGGGCCCCGAACAGCGCAAGCAACGCGTCACCGACAAACTTGTCAACATAGCCGCCATAAGCCTCCACGGCCCGCGTCAACTCCTCGAACAGTTCGTTCTGCAGCGAGCGCATCAGTTCCGGGTCAGTTCTCTCGCTGAGCGCAGTAAAGCCGCAGAGATCGGCAAACAGAACGGTCAGCGGACGCCGGTCGGCGGCATCGTCAGGCATGGATGTAGGCGGGACTGCACGCGGCGGCGGTTCGGCAGGAACTGCACGACCTTCGGTCGGGCCAAGAGGTGTTCCACATTTTGGGCAAAACGCAAAATCGGGCTGGCATGTCTCGCCACAGGAGGCGCAGACGATCGGTTGTCTTGCGCCGCACTTCGGGCAGAACGCAAAACGACTTTCGATCGCAAAACCACAGGCGGCACAATTCATCGGCCTGCCTCTCTGAGCGCACCGGCCTCACCTAGAGAGCCGACACTGGCAACACAGCATGGACCTGCCGGGGGCGCCCCGCAAGGCCCCTCGCCTTGAGCTGCAAGGCTAACGTAGCAGGCTCAATCCGCGCCCTTGATGACCTGGCCGTTGATCGTGACGGAGCCGTTTTGCGCGACGCTGATATCCCAGCGTTGACGCCCGTCGGGATCAGTCTTCGCAAAGCCCTTGGCCATCATCAGGCCGAACGACACCTGATTGAGCTCGGCGTTGGTCTTCGCAAGCTCCTGAACGGCGGCGATCGTCTTGTCGAGATCACGCGCCAGAACCGTCGCTTCCATGGAATAATCCTTGGAAGTATCGATCCGTCCGCGGACCTTTGCGGAAATCTCGGCATCGTAAACGCTCGAGACCGCGCTGATCTTCGGGAACTCCATGATCAATTCGCCGCCCTTGAAGAGCCGCTCGACCGCCTTCTTGCCGCTATCTTCTGACGATGCGCCGCTGAAATCGACCTTGAGAAACTCATCGCCGAACGCCGCAAAATCCATGTTGGGTATCGCCAACTGCAGCTGCAATTGCCGGGGCACGAAGTCTGAATAGGCCGCAGGAACGATCGCGCTCGCGAAACTGATTTGATCCGCCGTCACACCCACTCCAAAGCGCGTCGCGTCGGTCGCGCCGTCGAGTGCAACCTCATAATTGAGGTTCTTGGCGCCACCGTTACCCGCGGCACTCGACACTGTGAGATTGTTGAAGTCGATCGTTTCGTTGAAGCTCGTCAGCAACGGAAACGCGTCACGAAGCATTTCCTTCAACTTCTCGCCGTCCGCCACAGCAAGTTTCTTCTCGTCGGCGTGGTCGGCCACGAACATGATGATGTCGCGAACCTTGTTCACGGGCAGGCCGTTCACCGCCGCTGCGAAATCGATTGTGTCAGCGCGGATTTCGACCGGAGGCACTTCGCGACTGCTGATCTTCTCTAGGAATCCCGCGGCCGAGCCGCTGGTGGCAAAATTCGTCGTGCCGGCCGCAGCACCCTCCGACGACGTCAGTTTGTATTTCATGCTATCAAAGCCGGCGCTTACTTCCTCGGCTTCGGTCTTGGATGAGAAATTCACGGCCTTCGTAGAGAAGTCGCCCGAGCGGAGATAGCTGATCGCCGGGTCGAAAACGCCACTGAAAATGAAGGTCTCGATGATGTAGGCAAATTCCGTCTTTGGCTGTCCCGACGCCTTGAAGCTGCCAGACACATTGAGGGAATTGTTCCCCTCCACGCTCCACAGACCGGTATCCAATCGCGTTGCGAACATCGACCACGGCGTCAAGCCGGTGACTGTAAAGCTGCCCGGATCGATGCTCTTCAGAAGCTTCGCAAAATCATAGATGATCTCGTAGCGTGTCCCAGCCGGATTGACGGTCACGAAACCGTCTTTCGCCACTCTCTTCGGCAGCAGTCTCGTCAGGCTTTCTTGAACCTGCCTGGCCCCAGCCTGGTTGATGTCAGCGGCATAGGCCGCAGATGCCAAGGCGAGCGCGATCGTACTCGTTGCCGCAATAAGATTGAGCCGCATATCCGAACTCCTCCGCCGCTTGTGTTTTGCGAGCATGTGAGGTTTCCGCGCGGCGGATGTCAAGCCGTGTTGCAGTGCGGTGGTCAGGCCGCCGCATCGGCCCTCGAAGCAACGACCTGGCGATCTGTCGCGTCTGTTCCATCGCCATTGACGAGGGCCTCGATGTCTGGACGTGGCATCGGCTTTCCGAAGAGGAAGCCCTGCACCTGAAGGCAACCTTCGCGGCGGAGGAAATCGACGTGCTCTTCGCGTTCTACGCCTTCGGCGAGAACCGGAATATCAAGGCTCTGCGCAAGAATGAGCGTTGAGCGAACGATCGCTGCCGACTGCTTGTTGGTGACGACGCCATCGACAAAAGCACGGTCGATCTTGATCTTGTCGAACGGGAAGCTTTGCAGCGTGGAGAGAGACGAATAGCCGGTGCCGTAGTCGTCCATTGCCACCTTGACGCCGAGCTCCTTCAGCCGGCGGATGGCGTTCAACGCGTGCCCGTGGTCGGCAATGATGCCGGTCTCCGTAATCTCGAGTTCGAGGCGTGGCGGTACCAGACCCGTTTCGGCGAGAATCTGCTGTACAATCTGCGGCAGGCGGCTGTCTGCGAGCTGTTGGGCCGCGACATTAACCGCTATGCTCAAGGGGTTCTTCCAGCTGGCCGCTTCCACGCAGGCGTTACGCAACACCCATTCGCCGAGCTCCATGATGAAACCCGTTTTCTCGGCGATCGGGATGAATTCGACCGGCGAGATGTAGCCGCGCGTCGGGTGTTTCCAGCGCAGCAACACCTCGAAACCCAACACCGCACGCGTCATGGTATCGTTCTGCTGCTGATAAAAGAGTTCGAATTCGCCCCTCTTCAGCCCTTCGCGCATCTCGATCGCCAGCGCACTTCGTTCCCGCGCTGCTTCGTCCATCGAGGGATCGTAGAAGCAGATACTGCTCCCCGCCGTCGTCTTGGCACGATACATGGCAACGTCAGCCTGCGAAAGCAGGTCATCGACGGTGCGCGCCTTGTCCGGAAAGCTGGAGATGCCGATGCTGGACCCGACGCTAAGCGACTGGCCATTCCACTCGACCGGTCGCTCGATCTCGTCGAGCAGGCGCTGCGCAACACTTCTGGCCTCGGAGCGGCCAACGTGATCGCGCATGACGACCACAAATTCATCGCCGCCGATCCGGGCCACGAACTGTCCCTTTTGCATGACCTTCACCAGCCGCTCGCCGATCGCCCGCAGCACGGCGTCGCCAGCCGCGTGACCATGCACATCGTTGATCTCCTTGAACCGATCGAGGTCGAAGCAGAGAGCGGCGACATTCCAGCCGATTTCATGGGTCCGTTTGGTCACGGTGGCGAGATGTTCGTTCAGCGCCGCGCGGTTTGCGAGGTTCGTCAGTGGATCGTGAAGCGAGAGATGACGATAGCGAGCGACGGCCGCTTCCGTCGACTGCATGTCGATAATGTAGGTGGATGCGCCGAGGAGCAGGATGATGACCATGACGGTACCGACCAAGCTGGTCATCACGCCCACCGAGAGAATTTCGCGAGGAACTGCGACCGTCACATCCGGGACGATCGTCATGCCCGCCATGCCGAGGAAATGCGTGGAAACGATCGCAAGGATCAGCGGCAAGGCCGCCCCAACCGGGCTTAAGCGCGCCGTCGGCCGCACAAGCCGGCGCGCCATGAGCGCGCCAAAACCGGCCGCCGCAATCAGCGAGGTAACGACATAGGCAGTATTCCATTGGACCTCGCCGGCCACCTTGTAGCCGGCAATACCGACGTAATGCATCGCTGCGACACCAAGGCCGACGATTGCGCCCCCGGCCTCGACAAGCGCGTCCTGGCTTCGCATCGAGGCGACCGAAAAGCCGATCATGGCGGAGGCGATGCCGATGAAAAGCGACAGCAGCGTCAGATCCGACTCATAACCGCTGAGCGTCGGCGCTCGGAAGCCAAGCATGGCGATGAAATGGGTCGTCCAAATTGTCGCGCCGCCGACGAACCCTGACAGGAACAGCCAATTGAATTTCTGGAACCCATGGGTGCGCCGAACCCGCGAAAAAAGCCGTACCGTGAGTAGCGAGCCAAGCAGGCAGATCACGGTTGCAAAGGTCAGGTGCGGCCAGCTGTGTTCGGCTGCAATGCAGGTAAGGAGACGTGGCATCGGAGAGACCAGGTTGCGTTTTGGCCTTCATAACCGCGCCGACATTTTGTATTACTTAATCTCTGGGGGAAATCCGGCCGTATAGTTAAGCCTTCGCGATCCGCTTCAACTTCCGCAACCGTTGCCTGGTGCCACTCGCCAAGTGCTTGTCCCGCACCATGATCCCCGCCACCTGTAAGGCACCAGCTTGCGTTTCCGTCACATCTATACTATAGCGCACGCGTCCGCGCAGACACCCTTGGAGGCAACGCGGATGAGGATGGGGTAACCCGCCTCCAGTTCCGCGGCAAGCATAGGCCTCCGCGGGGCTCTCCAAATAACCTCGGAAGG
Source organism: Rhizobium sp. RHZ02 (assembly GCF_014851575.1). Lineage (NCBI taxonomy): Bacteria > Pseudomonadati > Pseudomonadota > Alphaproteobacteria > Hyphomicrobiales > Rhizobiaceae > Rhizobium > Rhizobium sp. RHZ02. The sequence continues at coordinate 9,837 of NZ_JACUZX010000038.1, read as the reverse complement.
AAAAGTCATGAGCCACGAAAGCTACGAGCTCAAGGCCGAGGCGCGCGAACGGGTTGGTAAGGGGTCCGCCCGTGAACTTCGCCGCAACGGTTTGATTCCCGCTGTCATCTATGGTGACAAGCAGGCCCCCATTTCTATCGCTCTCAACACCAATGAGGTGACGAAGCGCATTCATGCCGGTGGTTTCATGACCACGATCGCGACCATCGAGGTCGACGGCAAGAAGTACAAGGTTCTGCCGAAGGACTACCAGCTGGATCCCGTCCGTGACTTCACGATGCACGTGGACTTCCTGCGCGTTTCCGGCAACACCCAGGTCACGGTTGAAATCCCGGTTCACTTCATCAACGAAGAGAAGTCCCAGGGTCTCAAGGCTGGCGGCGTTCTGAACATCGTTCGTCACGAAATCGAAGTTCACTGCCCGGCTGATGCGATCCCGGAATTCTTCAACGTTGACCTGAACGGCAAGAAGATCGGCGACAGCATCCACATTTCCGACCTTACCCTGCCCAAGGGTGTAACGCCGACCATTTCCGATCGCGACTTCACGATTGCGACGGTTATCGCCCCGGCTGGCGGCGTTGACGAAACGGTTGCAGAAGAAGGCGAAGCAGAAGCCTGATCGCTTCCATGATTTGTAAAGCATAGGGCCCGCTTTCTCTCGAAGGCGGGCCCTTTTCATTGGTTGCAAGGAGCCTGTTTCAGCAACATTTAATACATTTCATGGAAGCATGCCGGTACGTTTTTGAAAGACCCACGGGCGTCGAAAACCGTGAATGCAAAGTGCGGCTGGGAGCAAAACGGAACAATGCACAATTCCGTTGAAAATCGTTTTTTGGCAATCATTTGCGGAGCTTTGCTGCTCTTCGTTGCTCCACTGTTCGTCCTTTTTCTTTTTCTTTCTTCCGAGCGCGCAGACAAGGAAATACGCGACCACATCTCGGTTCTTCTTGTCGCCAATTCTCAGGCCCTCGCCAAGCCGCTCTGGGACCTTGATGATGACAGCGTGACGCAGATCAGCGCGACGATCGTTTCGCAGGGCGCGATCGTCAAGGTCCAGGTTCGCGACCAGTCCGGCCAGCTGGACGTCACGCAGTCGACCATACCGAAGTCGTTCAACGGCAACCTCGTCCAGGTGTCGCGCGCGATCATATACAACACGATCGACGGCCCGAAGAACCTGGGCACGATCTCCGTGTTCTATCCAGCGCTCGGTCTCTTCTCCGGCCTCAAGCACGAAGAGATCGTCTTCATGTCGATCTTCATCTTCGCGGTGCTGGCCGTCTTCAGCGCCGCCTTGATCGGCAATCGAATCTTCATCATCCGGCCACTGATGCGCCTGACGGCAGCCGTCGAGGCAACCCGCCAGCTGGGCTCGCGTCATCACGTCAACTGGCAATCGAACGACGAGATGGGACGCCTCGCCAGCGGCTTCAATGAGATGCAGTCGAAGCTCGAAAGCGAGGAGCGCGAATTGAAGCTCGCGCATCGCCGTGCCGTCGACATTTACGACCTGACGCCGGCGATGCTGTTCTCGCTCGACGAGGATGACCGCATAACGGCGGTCAGCGACTATTGGCTCGTCGCGACCGGCTATGAGCGGCCGCAGGTGGTCGGCCGCAGGTTTGCAGACCTCGTTACACCAGATACGCGTGAGGCCTTCCTCGGGCGCAAGAATGACCTCGATGGCGGCGCCGCATTCGACGTGACGGTCAAGTTCATATGCGCCAGCGGCAGCATCATGGATGTGCTCATCCTTGAATCGACAGCAGCCACCGCGGGTCATGACCGGCTCTCGCTGTCGGTAATGACCGATGTCACCGAGCTGAAAGCTTCCGAGGCACGCAATCACGAGCAAGCAATCCGCGACCATCTGACCGGCCTGCTGAACCGTCAGGGTTTCGAGTCCGTGCTCGATACCAAAATTCAGCAGGCGGACGCGCTCGGTCAGGAACTTGCCTGCCTGTTCGTCGACCTCGACCGTTTCAAATGGATCAACGACAATCTCGGCCATGCCGAGGGTGACAGGGCTCTTCGGGAGTTTGTCGACCGATTGAGGATGCATCTGGCGCCATCGGACCAGGCGGCACGCCTGGGCGGCGACGAATTCGCAATCCTTCTGCCGGCAAAAGATGCCGCGCGGCGGGCGGGCGCGATGGCCGAGCAGATCGCCTCCATCTTTGTCGAGCCGTTCGGTCCGGACCTGCATTTGAGCGCCAGCGTCGGCATCGCCATCTACCCGCGTCATGCCGCGAACGCTGCCGAGCTGTTGCAGAAGTCTGACATGGCCATGTACGCGAAGAAGCGCGACGGCAAGAACGGTGCGCAGCTCTTCGACAACCGCATGATGGACCACACTAGGGCTCGCGCCGAAATCGAGACCTACATCGAGGCAGGCCTCGCGGAGGATTGGTTCGACGCCTATTTGCAGCCGATTGTCAGCCTCAACGGCCGCGGAGTCGCCGGTTTCGAGGCGCTGATGCGCCTGAACCATCCGCAAAAGGGTTTGATGGCGCCGGCCGAGATCATCAATGTCGCGGAGGAGACGGGCAAGATCATTCGCGTCGGTAATGTCATTATGGAGAAGGCGATCGCCCACCTTGCAGCCATTTCCAGGCTGCCGGGCATGCAGGACAGCTATCTCGCCATCAACTTCTCTCCTTTGCAGTTCGAAGCCGCCCTGCCCGCGCGCCTTGCCGCATTGCTTGGCCGCCACGGCATCCTCCCGCAGCGCATCGTCGTCGAAATCACGGAGGCAGTGTTGATGCATAACAATCCGCTGATCCGCACTATCGTTACCGAGATGCGCCGCTTCGGCTGCCGGATTGCCCTCGACGACTTCGGCACGGGCTATTCGTCGCTGAGCTATCTCAATCGCTTCCCGGTCGACATCATCAAGATCGACCAGTCGTTCACCCGGTCAATAAACGACGCCAACGACGACGTTCGCCAAAAGAGCCGCACGCTGGTGGAGAGCATCACGACGCTGTCCCACAGGATGGGCTGCACCGTTATCGCCGAGGGTATCGAGACCGAGGACGAATGCCACACGCTGCACGATATGGGCCTCGACTTCGGTCAGGGATACCTATTCCATCGTCCGCAGCATGCCGCCGCTCTGATCGAGCGCCTGTCAGCGTCGGGCCAGCTCATCGCACGAGCTTCGTGAACCGGGGAAGAAGAGCAACACGATGAAGAGACTGCTGCTTTCTATTCTGTTGAGCCTCGGTGCCTCGACACATGCCATTGCCGCCGGCGTCACACTCGCCACGGAGGAATACCCCCCCTTCAGCTACCGCGACGGAAAGACCGTAAAAGGCGCGTCGGTCGAGCAGGTCGAAAAAGTGATGAAGGACGCCGGGATCGACTACACGATCGAGATGATGCCTTGGGCCAGGGCCTACAATCTTGCCCAGACCACCCCTATGAGCTGCGTCTTTACGACCGCTCACAATGCGAAGCGCGACCCGATGTTCAAATGGGTCGAACCCCTGCTGGTCGATCGCAACATCCTCATCACCAGAACGGGCTCCGGCGTGGCAGCCAAGGATCTAGAGGAAGCCAAGAAGTATACGGTCGGTACCCAGCGCGAAGACTATACGGAGATGACACTGAAGGAGAGCGGCTTCACGAAGCTCGACGTCACCACTGACTTCAATTCGACGCTGCGCAAGCTGCTCAATGGCCGCATCGACATGATGCCTATCACCGAAATCTACTTCGAGAAGCTCAAGGCAGAACAACCCTTGGAGAAGGTCACGGTGCTTTCCACGCAACAAATGGGGATCGCCTGCGAAAAGGACTTCCCTGGCGACCTGCTGGCCAAGATGCAGGCGGCGCTGGACAAGCTGATTGCCGACGGCACGCAGAAGTCCATCTTCATCACGTATGGCCTGAGCCCCGCAGACTGATTTTTCAACGTTTGCGGTCTCGCCGTCTTGACTTTGACGCCGTTTCGCGGTGGTGAACGCATAAAGCACATTGCAAGGAATGAACGAGCCATGCTTGTTATCGCGGGTCTCGGCAATCCCGGTGGCAAATACGCCGGAAACCGCCACAACATCGGCTTCATGGCAGTCGATGCCATCTACCGCCGCCATAGTTTTTCGCCCTGGTCGAAGAAGTTCAAGGCCGAGATCGCCGAAGGCGAAATTGCAGGCGAGAAGGTGCTGCTCATCAAGCCGCAGACCTATATGAACCTCTCGGGCGAAGCCGTCGGCGAGGCCATGCGCTTCTACAAGCTGCAGCCGGCCGACCTCGTCGCAATCTATGATGAACTCGACCTGCCGTCAGGCAAGGCACGCCTCAAGACGGGCGGCGGCCATGGCGGTCATAACGGCATCAAATCGCTCGACGCTCATTGTGGCAAGGAATATCGCCGCCTGCGGCTCGGCATCGGCCACCCTGGTGTCAAGGAATTGGTGCAGCATCACGTGCTCGGCGACTTCGCCAAGGCCGATCAGGCTTGGCTCGAGCCGTTGCTGGATGCACTTGCCGATAACGCCGACCTGCTGGTTCGCAAGGAAGACTCCCAGCTGATGAACAAGCTGGCACTTGCACTCGGCGGCAAGGCCGAAGAAGAAACGCCGAAGCCAGAGAAAAAGCCGGTGGCGAAGTCTCATATCCGCGCGGCCCGCAACAACAACCAGCCGAAGTTGCCCACAACAGGACCAATGGCCGAAATGCTGAAGAAGATGTTCGGCAACAAGGGTGATTGAGTATGTCAATCGACGAACTCGTCATTCGTTCCGCCGAGGCCGCCGACCTTCCGAGCCTGCTTGCTCTCTACCATGACCTAAACCCTGCTGATCCGGTCATCGACCGCGAGCGTGCCGAAGAGCGGTTCGAAGCGATCCTCGCGCAACCGGGAATGACTGTCTTCGTCGGCATCGCAGGTCAGGCCGCCGCTTCGTCCGTGACGCTGATCGTCGTCCCCAACCTGACCAGGAACGGTGCATCCTATGCGCTGATCGAAAACGTCGTCACGGCGGCCCGCAACAGGCAGCGGGGCTACGGACGGGTGCTGATCCAGCACGCCATCGAAACCGCATGGAAAGCAGGTTGTTACAAGGTGATGCTGCTAACCGGCTCGAAGGATCCTGCGACGCTGCGCTTCTACGAGAACTGCGGCTTCACGCAGGACAAGACAGGCTATCAGGTCCGGCGCGCCGACAACTACTCCTCCGGCTCCGCCGTCAACATCAGCGGAAAACCGGCCTCCTTGGCATAATCCATCGCCTCCTTGACCTTCGTCTCGGCGATATCCTTCGTGCAGACCACAACAACGCTTGATCCCATCTTGTGCGCCGTCATCATCACACGGTAGCCGGTCTCCTCACTCATGAGGATCATCACCACGAATTCGCGCGGCGTGTAATCGTCATTGAAAAGGATCACCTTATAGAGCTTCGGCCGGTCCAGCTTCGGCTTCGACTTTGTCTTCGGTTTAAGGGCAATATCGTTGTCACTCATCGGAAACCCACCCGTTGATGACATGGAGAGGCGAGAACGTTCGCCGATGTCTATATTGCGCTGCAAGGGCGGGCGTTCAACCCCTCAGAATGCAAGAGACTTGCGCTAAAAGCTTGACCGCAAGGCGCGTTTTATCCCATAGCCAGCACCAACGAATTCAAGAACAGCAGGTTTTCAGGCCATGGGCTTCAAATGCGGTATCGTCGGTCTGCCGAATGTCGGCAAATCGACACTCTTCAACGCGCTCACCAAAACGGCAGCAGCGCAAGCGGCAAACTATCCCTTCTGCACGATCGAGCCGAACACCGGCGAAGTCGCCGTTCCAGATCCCCGCATGCAGAAGCTGGCGGCAATCGCCGGCTCCAAGGAAATCATCCCGACCCGCATCTCCTTCGTCGACATCGCCGGCTTGGTGCGCGGCGCGTCGAAGGGTGAAGGTCTCGGCAACAAGTTCCTCGCCAACATCCGGGAAGTCGATGCCGTCGTGCATGTGCTGCGCTGCTTCGAGGACGACGACATCACCCACGTCGAGGGCCGCATCAACCCGGTCGGCGATGCCGACACGATCGAGACCGAGCTGATGCTCGCCGACCTCGAAAGCCTTGAGCGCCGCGTCGAGCAGACCCGCAAGCGCGCCACCGGCAAAGACAAGGACTCGATGGCACAGCTGCCGGTCATGGAATCCGTGATCAAGCTGCTGAACGAAGGCAAGCCCGCACGCCTGCTCTTGAAGACGCTGGCGGCCGAGGAGATCGAGATCCTCAAGGGCCTCAACCTCCTGACGTCGCATCCGGTCCTTTATGTCTGCAACGTCGCGGAAGCCGACGCTTCGACCGGCAACGAACACACAAAGGCAGTCGCCGCCATGGCCGAGAAGCAGGGCGCCGAATGCGTCATCATCTCGGCCGCGATCGAGTCCGAAGTGGCCCAGCTTCCCGAAGAAGAAGCAACCGAGTTCCTATCGGCGCTCGGCCTCGAGGAAGCCGGGCTCGACCGGCTGATCCGTGCCGGTTACCATCTGCTCGACCTGATCACCTATTTCACCGTCGGCCCCAAGGAAACCCGCGCCTGGACGATCGTTCGCGGCACCAAGGCGCCACAGGCTGCCGGCGTCATCCACACCGACTTCGAACGCGGCTTCATCCGCGCCTTCACCATCTCCTACGACGACTACATCAACTTCAAGGGTGAAGTCGGCGCCAAGGAAGCAGGCAAGGGCCGTGACGAAGGCAAGGAATATGTCGTCCAGGACGGCGACGTGATCCACTTCCGCTTCAACACCTAAAGCGGAACCGAGGCGACTGCCGCCTATGCCGGCGGCAGTTTCTCCTGGATCGCTACCGGCAGCCGGCGCATCACGAACCGCCGAAGCGGCATCCATCCGGTCCCAATGACGAGCACGATCACGCCAACGGTCAGAAGCGTGATGTAAATATAGGTATCGACGCGCGCGTCCCCCTGGCGGAAGATGCCGTAGACAGCAAAGCCCAGCGATACCAATCCCGATGTCACGAAGGCACGCCGGTCGATGACAAGCCCGATCAGCATGAGCGCGATGACGGTCGCGATGACCACCGGCGTGCGAAACGACACGGTCTGCAACGCGGCAAGCGTACCGCCGCTGAGCCCCGCAAGCGAAATGACGCTATAGAGCAAAGCCGGCGCGGCACCCAAATGAAGCCAGAAGGCAACGTCGGAATTGACTGTACGACGCAGCGGGTCCCGCAGGTCGAATGTCATGGCCAAGGCAAAAAGACCGACCGCACACGCGATCGCGATGATCGACAACACGAGCGGATGATTGACCTCGAACAGAGGATCGCCGGTCAGCCAGCCAAGCGCGCGCAGGACCAGCTGCAGAAAGACCACAGCCGCCCCCATGATCGTCAGGGCAAGCGCGAGCGGTACGCGATAAAGCAGATAGAAGAGCCCCAGCACGACTGGAAAGGCAAGGGTGTACTGCAGCGCAACGTTGCCACCTATCGCAACGAAGGAAAGTGAGTCGTCCAGCCACTGCGCGGCCGCACTTGCCGTCCAGACGGCAAGTGCGATCGTTAGCGCAACGGCCGGCAGCGCCAGCCTTTGACGCCGAACAAGGATCTCGGCAAGGACAACGATTGCCGGCAGCACGGCATAGATCGAAGCGATGCCCCAAAGGCCGGCCAAAGCTACGATGATGCCGATGGTTATCAGGACGTCGTGAAAGCCGCGTACGAAGCTCGGCGTTTCGGTATCCGAAAAAGGCGCCAACGGTCTGTGCAATTCGGGCGAAGGCTGATCGACCTTGACGCCGCGCGCAATCAGGAACGGCAGTAGCCGGTCAGCAGCCTGGCGCGCAATGATGCCTTCACGCTCAGCCTCATCGAGGATCAACTTCAGTTCTGGCATGTTCAAAATCTCGTGGGAATCGTTGAGTCGCGTCGAATGCTATTGTAGTCGTTCTGAAACTCCTACGAGGTGAAGAAGAATTTGTCCGATCAGAAACTCGCCTTTGAAGATTTTCAGCCGGGTCGGCGTTTTGCGCTCGGCCCGAGAGCAGTAACGGCAGAGGAGATCATCGAGTTCGCGCGCGAATTCGACCCGCAGCCGATGCATGTCGACGAGGCAGCGGGCCGCGCCAGCATTCTCGGTGGACTGGCGGCATCCGGCTGGCACACGTCCGCGCTGTTCATGCGCATGATGGCGGAGAGCTTTCTCGTCAATTCGTTCTCCCAAGGTGCGCCCGGTGTCGATTTCATGGAATGGCGAAAGCCTGTCCTTGCCGGCGATACGCTCTCCGGCCATTCGACGGTCATCGAGTCGCGCGCGCTGCGCTCGAGACCGGGCATCGGTATGGTGAAATTTTGCCACGAGGTCGAAAACCAGAAGGGCGAACTCGTCTGCCTCTCAGCGAACTCGATCATGTTCGCCCTGCGTGACATGCTGGAGAAGACCGCATGATCATGGCTGAACGCTACGCCAGTGGCGAAAAGACAGAAATCGGCAGCTACCTGTTCACGGCCGAGCGCATCGTACACTTCGCGGAGCGCTTCGACCCGCAGCGGTTCCATTTGGATGCCGAGGCAGCGAAGTCTTCGCTCTTTGGCGGCCTTTGCGCGTCGGGATGGCACACCTGCGCGGCATGGATGAAAACCTTCGTTGCCTACTGGAGCGCGGAATGCGCGCGACTGGCAAGCGAGGGTATCAAGCCGCCCAAGCTTGGCCCCTCTCCCGGCTTCACGAAACTTCAATGGCTCCGGCCGGTCTTCGCCGACGAGGAAGTGACCTATTCCGTCACGCTGCTTTCGAGCCGCCCGCTGGTGTCCCGCCCGGGGCGTCGCTTGAACACCATTTTTTGCGAGGGGGTGCTCGCTGACGGCACGCCGGTGGTCCGGTTCGAAAGCACCGTCATCGAATTTGAATAGTCGCGGGCCTCAGTGGCCCGCGAATTCCACCAGCGTGCGAACGTCCACGCCAAGCTCTTCCAGTTTTCGGCGACCGCCAAGGTCCGGCAGGTCGATGACGAAGCAGGCAGAAACAACCTCCGCCCCCATCTGCCGTAGAAGCTGCGTGGCGGCGACGGCCGTTCCTCCGGTCGCAATCAGGTCGTCGACGAGGATAACCTTCTCGCCCGGCTGAACCGCATCCAGGTGCATTTCCATCTCGTCCACGCCATATTCAAGGCTGTAAGCAACGCGCACCGTATCGCGTGGCAGTTTGCCTTTCTTCCGGATCGGCACAAACCCGGCGGAGAGCTGGTGTGCGACGGCGCCGCCCAGGATGAAGCCCCGCGCTTCGGTTCCGGCAATCTTGTCGATCTTCAGGCCCGCATAGGGTTGGACCAGTTCATCAACGGCGCGGCGGAAGGCACGCGGATTGCCGAGAAGCGTGGTAATGTCGCGAAAAATGATACCGGGCTTGGGGTAATCCGGGATGGAGCGGATGCTGGCTGCTAGCTCCGAAATCGTATCACTCATGGAATGTCCGTATTCTGCAGGGCTTCAATTCGGCTGCACCCTATCAACTGCCAGTGCCGGAACCAACAAAAAAGGCGGCCCGAAGGCCGCCTTTCCCTAAACTCTGGGCAAATCCCTCAGTGTTCCTTGTTTGCGTAGACGGAGCGCTTGGTCAGGTAGATCAGTCCGGAGAAGATGACCAGGAAGACCATGACCATGAAGCCGGTGCGCTTGCGCTCCTCGAGATGCGGCTCGGCGGCCCACATCAGGAAGGAGGAGACGTCCTTGGCGTACTGGTCGACGGTCGCCGGCGATCCGTCGTCATAGGTGACCTGGCCGTCGGAGAGCGGCTTTGGCATGGCGAGAGCAGCAGCACCGGCGAAGTACGGGTTGTAGTGCGTGCCCTCGGCCACCTGGACGCCGGCCGGCG
>NZ_JACUZX010000037.1:0-41781 GCF_014851575.1 Rhizobium sp. RHZ02 | reverse complement strand
TCCTTCGGCACCAGACTGTCGAGCGTCACCATCTCAAGAGCCGTCTGGGTGGGGGCAGGTTTCTTCAACATGTCCCAATGAATCACAAACCCCCAGACGGTGCCAGGGGTTTGTCAGCAATCTGAGGGCGGTCCGAAGACCGCCCTTCCTATTCCGGGAAAACCAGGAGATAGATCGGTGAAGCTTTATGGACGCTTCAGCGATAGGCTTTCGCCTATCACATCATGTCCATGCCGCCCATGCCGCCCATGCCGCCCGGCATGCCAGCCGGAGCGTCCTTCTTCGGCAGCTCGGCGATCATGGCTTCGGTGGTGATCAGCAGCGAAGCAACCGAAGCTGCGTCTTGCAGAGCCGTGCGAACAACCTTGACCGGGTCGACGATACCCATGGCGATCATGTCGCCGTATTCGCCGGTCTGGGCGTTGTAACCGAAGTTGTCCTGACCCTTCTCGAGGATCTTGCCAACAACGATCGATGCTTCGTCACCAGCGTTCTCGGCGATCTGACGGGCCGGAGCCTGCAGAGCGCGGCGAACGATGTTGATGCCAGCTTCCTGGTCGTCGTTCTCGCCCTTGACGGAGATCTTGGCGGAGGAACGCAGCAGGGCAACGCCGCCGCCCGGTACGATACCTTCCTGAACAGCAGCGCGCGTCGCGTTGAGCGCGTCGTCGATGCGGTCCTTCTTTTCCTTCACTTCGACTTCCGTCGAACCGCCGACGCGGATGACTGCAACGCCACCAGCGAGCTTAGCAAGACGCTCCTGCAGCTTTTCGCGGTCGTAGTCGGAGGTGGTTTCTTCGATCTGGGCCTTGATCTGGGCAACGCGGCCTTCGATGTCGGACTTGGCGCCCGAACCGTCGACGATCGTCGTGTTTTCCTTGGAGATCGAAACCTTCTTGGCGCGGCCGAGCATGTCGAGGGTAACCGACTCGAGCTTGATGCCGAGGTCTTCGGAGATGACAGTGCCGCCCGTGAGGATCGCGATGTCTTCGAGCATGGCCTTGCGGCGATCGCCGAAGCCAGGAGCCTTGACAGCAGCAATCTTCAGGCCGCCACGCAGCTTGTTGACGACGAGCGTAGCAAGAGCTTCGCCTTCGACGTCTTCAGCGATGATGAGGAGCGGCTTGCCGGTCTGAACGACAGCTTCGAGAACCGGGAGCATGGCCTGGAGGTTCGAGAGCTTCTTCTCGTGCAGGAGGATGAAGGCGTCTTCGAGATCAGCGATCATCTTTTCCGGGTTGGTGACGAAGTACGGGCTGAGGTAGCCGCGGTCGAACTGCATGCCTTCGACGACTTCGAGTTCGGTTTCAGCGGTCTTGGCTTCTTCGACGGTGATAACGCCTTCGTTGCCGACCTTCTGCATTGCTTCAGCAATGTCGAGACCGATCTGCTTTTCGCCGTTTGCGGAGATCGTGCCGACCTGGGCAACTTCTTCCGAGGTGTTGATCTTCTTGGCCTTGGCCTGGAGATCCTTCACGACTTCAGCAACAGCGAGGTCAATGCCGCGCTTCAGGTCCATCGGGTTCATGCCGGCTGCAACAGCCTTGGCGCCTTCGCGAACGATCGCCTGAGCGAGAACCGTTGCGGTCGTCGTGCCGTCGCCGGCGATGTCGTTGGTCTTCGAAGCAACTTCGCGGACCATCTGGGCGCCCATGTTTTCGAACTTGTCTTCCAGTTCGATTTCCTTGGCGACCGAAACGCCGTCCTTGGTGATGCGCGGAGCGCCGAAGGACTTGTCGATGATGACGTTACGACCCTTCGGGCCGAGCGTTACTTTCACTGCGTCAGCGAGAATGTCGACGCCACGCAGCATCTTTTCGCGCGCGGTGCGGCCGAATTTGATTTCTTTAGCTGCCATGATTGAAACTCCTGAATTCGAGTTGTCCGGGCTATGGGCCCGTAGCTAAAATCGGAAAGGGGAAAAACGGCTGATTAGCCGATGATGCCCATGATGTCGGCTTCCTTCATGATCAGAAGGTCTTCGCCGTTGATCTTGACTTCAGTGCCGGACCACTTGCCGAACAGAACGCGATCGCCAGCCTTGACGTCGAGAGCGACGACCTTGCCGGACTCGTCACGAGCGCCGGAACCGACGGCGACGATTTCGCCTTCCTGCGGCTTTTCCTTGGCGGTGTCGGGAATGATGATGCCGCCCTTGGTCTTTTCTTCGGACTCAACGCGACGGACAACGACGCGATCGTGAAGGGGGCGGAAATTGGTGCTTGCCATTGTCTAATCCCTCGATCAAATGACACTCGCAGGCCGAGAGCGGCCCGCACGGATGGGTGTTAGCACTCGTGCTTGGTGAGTGCTAGCGAGGCAGCATTTAGGAGTGGCCCAACGGGGAGTCAAGAACGGCCGCAATTTTTCTTCGCCGTCCTCACAAACAGCCTTAACAGCAAATCCTTGTCGGAAGTGCGACAGGCTGCGTTCTCTCCGAGATTTCCGAACGTCCTGAAGCTGGAGAGCTTTTGTATCCCCGGAACGTTTGCGGCACCCGCGGGGCGAGTGGCGTCAGGATTGCCGCGCATACACGCCGATGGTATCGAGCAGCTTGGGGCAGGGGGCGGCAACCGTGAACAAAACGATCCCGGCGGACGAAATCATAGCGGTACCGACACTTGGGGAGGCGGCGCGTGTATGGGCGCGCATCGGCTGCTTGGGCTTCGGCGGGCCGGCCGGTCAGATCGCCCTGATGCACACGACGATTGTCGATGAGAAGCGCTGGATTTCCGAGGAGCGCTTCCTGCACGGATTGAATTTCTGCATGCTGCTGCCTGGCCCGGAGGCTCAGCAACTGGCCACCTATATCGGCTGGCTGATGCACGGCGTGCGCGGCGGCCTCATTGCCGGCTTGTTGTTTGTATTGCCGGGCTTCCTTGTCATCCTGATGCTGTCGAGCCTCTACGCCGTCTTTCAGGAGGCCGCGTGGCTTCCCGCGCTTTTCTTCGGAGCAAAGGCTGCCGTTTTGGCAATCGTCATCGAGGCCTTGCTCCGGGTGCGGCGCCGAGCGCTGAGGGAGCGCTTTCATTATTATGTGGCCGGAGCGTCGTTCCTGGCTCTCTTCTTCCTGAACTTGCCGTTTCCTCTGGTTATCATCCTGGCCGCAGCAGCAGGCTTGTTATGGATGAAGTATTCCAAGCGTCGATTGGCAGCGCCGGTCTTGCCGCAAGCCTCTTCGCGCACGCATTTTCCCGCGGTTACGACGCATGTGATCGCAAGGCCTCTTGTGGTGCTCGTGTTCTGGATCCTTGTCTGGCAGTCGCCACTCTTTTTCATTCGCGGCCTCGATGTACCGACGGACCTGATCGCCGAAACCCTGAGCGGCGAAACCAATGTTTTCGGCGCGGTCTTCATCTTCTTCTCCAAGATGGCCGTCATCACCTTCGGAGGCGCGTACGCCGTCCTCTCCTATGTCGGCCAGGTCGCCGTCGGCCATTACGCCTGGCTTCAGCCGGCCGAGATACTCGATGGACTGGCACTTGCCGAGACGACGCCCGGGCCACTTGTTCTTGTTCTCTGTTTTGTCGGATTTCTCGCCGGCTATCGCAACCCGCTCGCCATGGCGCCGCTTGCCGGGGGCTTCCTTGGTGCCTTCCTCGCCGGCTGGGCGACCTTCGTGCCGAGCTTCATCTGGATCTTCGCCGGGGCTCCCTACATCGAGAAGCTGCGCAGCAACGAAAACCTCTCGTCGGCCCTTTCGGCGATCACCGCGGCGGTAGTCGGCGTCATCCTCAACCTTGCCCTTTGGTTCGGTCTGCACGTGCTCTTCGCCGAAGTTGGCCGTGCCGCACTCCTGTCCGGGAAAACCGGTCTGCCAATCGTCAGCGTCGCATGGCCGGAGTGGCGGACCCTCGATATCGCGGCGCTTGGGATCTTTGTAATGGCGTGCGTGATGCTCTTCCGATTCGAGAAGGGCCTCCTGACGATACTTGCTGTGTCGACTGCCGCAGGCCTGCTAATCAAAACGGGCGAGGCCCTTCTCTAATCGACGAGCACAGTTTTTTGCCGTTGCTCACTGCAAAATGCCTTGCCATCCCGGCATGCCTTTGCGATGTCACCTTGACTTAACGACAGCGGGAAATCGGAATGGCCAAGCGGATCGAGAACTTTGCAGAAATCACCAGCCACTACGACGCGGTGTTCTGCGATGTCTGGGGCGTCTTGCACAATGGAGTCGATCCCTTTCCCAAGGCGGCTGCGGCGCTGGAAGCAGCGCGCGGCGAGGGGCTAACCGTCGTTCTCATCACCAATTCGCCGCGCATCGCTCCGCAAGTCGTGACGCAGCTTCGCCAGATCGGCATCCAGGATGGCGCCTATGACCGCATCGTCACATCGGGCGACGTCACGCGGGGCCTGATCGCCGAGGGTCCGAAGAAGGTATTTCTGCTTGGACCGGATCGCGACGAGGCGATCATCGAGGGCCTTGGTGTCGAGCGCGTCGAGGCCAAGGATGCGGACTCGGTCGTCTGCACGGGCTTCTTCGACGACGAAACCGAGACCCCGGAAGACTACACCAAGATGCTGAAGGCATTTCAGGCGCGTGGCGTGCCGATGATCTGTGCCAATCCCGATCTGGTTGTCGAGCGCGGCCACAAGATCATCCCCTGCGCCGGCGCGATGGCGGCGTATTACAATCAGCTCGGTGGCCAAACGCGCATTGCCGGCAAGCCGCACAAGCCGATCTACGAGGCCGTGCTATCTGCCGCCCGCGAAGCCCACGGGGACTTTCCGCTGAACCGTGTGCTTGCGATCGGAGACGGTATGCCGACCGATGTTCGCGGCGCTCTCGATTACGGGCTTGATCTCCTCTATATCAGCGGCGGCATCCACGCGACGGAATATACGCTGAATGGAGTGACCGACGAGGCGATCCTCACCGCCTATCTGGAGCGCGAAAGAGCGACGCCGAAGTGGTGGATGCCCCGCCTCGCATAACGAGCCTCGCAAGAGAAAAGCCAGCCGATGACCGTTTTTCACCGCAACGAAACCCGCGAACCCCTGCCGGCCCATCTGCATGGCGGCGTGATTGCCATCGGCAACTTCGACGGTGTGCATCGGGGCCATCAGTCCGTGCTCAACCGGGCCTTGGAGATATCGAGGCAGCGGGGCATTCCGGCACTGGTCCTGACGTTTGAGCCACATCCCCGCACTGTCTTCCGCCCGGAGCAGCCGGTCTTTCGCTTGACGCCGGCGCCGCTCAAGGCGCGCATCCTCGAAGCGATCGGCTTCAATGCCGTCATCGAATATCCCTTCGACCGGGAGTTCTCACAGCGCTCGGCGGACGATTTCATCCATTCGATCCTCAAGGATTGGCTCAGCGCATCCGAGGTCGTGACCGGCTTCAACTTTCATTTCGGCCGCGGCCGGGAAGGCGGCCCGGCCTTCCTGATGGATGCCGGCCAGAAATACGGCTTTGGCGTGACGCTGATCGACGCGTTTCGTGACGAGAATACCGACGTCGTCTCCTCGAGCCACGTTCGCGAATTGTTGAGGGATGGCAATGTCAGCGAGGCGGCGGCGATGCTCGGCTATCACTATACGGTGGAAGCGGAAGTCATCGGCGGCGAGAAGCTTGGCCGTCAGCTCGGCTTTCCGACCGCGAATATGCGGTTGCCCGCCGAAGCAGACATTCAGGCGGGCATCTATGCCGTGCGCTTCCGCCTTGCCGATGGCACGCTCTATGATGGTGTCGCCAGCTACGGTCGCCGACCGACGGTCACCGACAATGGCGCGCCACTGCTCGAGACGTATCTCTTCGATTTCAGCGGCGACCTCTACGGGCAGCTCTGCTCCGTGTCCTTCCTCGGCTATCTGCGCCCGGAACTGAAGTTCGATGGCCTCGACCCCCTCGTGGAGCAGATGAACCGCGACAAGGAGGAGGCGAGTGCGCTGCTGACAGGCGTACAGCCGCTCGGCGAGCTCGACCGCAAGATCTGCTTCGCCTGAAGGTTCAGACGCTTTCGAAAATTGCGGCCCTTTCGGGACGACGGCCGTTGCCGTGTGGGGGCAGGGGTCTATGTCATCTGTTTGATTAGACGCGGATTCGCTGCGCCCCCAAGCACCGAAAGGCAATCATCAAATGGATAAAAGGTTTGGAACAGCAGCCTGCTGGCTGCTCATCATTCCCTATATCGGGCTCCTTTGGGTTCCCTTCTACAACTTTCACGACCCGGTTCTCTTCGGTTTCCCATTCTTCTACTGGTATCAGCTCGCCTGGGTGCCGGTTACCGCTTTCCTGACCTGGATCGCCTACCGGAGCATGCGCAATGACGACTGAACTCAACACCACCGCGCTTGCCGTCTTCGTTTTCTTCTTCGTGCTCGTCACGGTGATGGGGTTTGTCGCCACCCACTGGCGAAGGCCGAAGACGC
The DNA here is from genome assembly GCF_014851575.1 of Rhizobium sp. RHZ02. NCBI lineage: Bacteria > Pseudomonadati > Pseudomonadota > Alphaproteobacteria > Hyphomicrobiales > Rhizobiaceae > Rhizobium > Rhizobium sp. RHZ02. Next base: position 35,406 of record NZ_JACUZX010000037.1, on the reverse strand, counting down.
TTGCCCATATCGACGAGTGGGGCCTTGGTGGCCGCAGCTTCGGCATCTGGATCACCTGGTTTCTGGTCGGCGGCGACTTCTACACCGCCTACACGGTCATCGCTGTTCCGGCGCTGGTCTATACGGTTGGCGCCTACGGTTTCTTCGCGCTGCCCTACACCATTATTGTCTATCCCTTCGTCTTCATGGTCATGCCGCTCCTTTGGCAGCGGGCGAAAGACTTCGGCTACGTGACCGCCGGTGACGTGGTTCACGGCCAATTTGGTTCGCGCGGGCTGGAGCTTGCCGTCGCTGTAACCGGTGTCATCGCCACGATGCCATACATCGCGCTGCAGCTCGTCGGCATGACCGCCGCGCTGAAGGCGCTGGGGCTGCATGGCGAGGTACCGCTGGCGATCGCCTTCATTGTGCTGGCGCTCTACACCTATTCGGCTGGCCTGCGGGCGCCGGCACTGATCGCCTTCGTCAAGGACATCATGATCTACATCGTGGTGATCGCCGCCGTGGCGCTCATTCCCTCGAAGCTTGGCGGCTATGCCAATGTCTTTGCTGCCGCTGATGCCGCGTTCCAGGCAAAGGGCTCCGGCAGCCTGCTTCTTCAGCCCAACCAGTATGTCGCCTACGCGACGCTGGCCCTCGGCTCGGCGCTTGCGGCCTTCATGTATCCGCATACGCTGACTGGCATCTTCGCCTCCAACAGCGGCAACACCATCCGCAAGAATGCTGCGTTGCTGCCGGCCTATACACTGCTGCTCGGCCTTCTGGCACTGCTCGGCTACATGGGACATGCCGCAGGCTTGAAGCTGGACAACGCCAACGATGTCGTGCCGGCGCTCTTCCAGACGCTGTTCCCGAGTTGGTTCGCGGGCTTCGCCTTCGCGGCGATTGCGATCGGCGCGCTGGTACCGGCGGCGGTGATGAGCATCGGCGCGTCCAACCTCTTCACCCGCAATTTCTGGAAGGCCTATGTCAATCCTCAGGTGACGGATGCCGGCGAGGCAAAGGTCGCGAAGGTGACGTCGCTCGTCGTCAAGGTCGGCGCGCTTCTTGTCATCCTTTTCCTGCCGACCCAATTCGCGCTCGACCTTCAGCTTCTCGGCGGCGTCTGGATCCTCCAGACGTTTCCAGCGCTGGTCTTCGGCCTCTACACCAATTGGTTCCGCGCGCCCGGTCTGATCGCAGGCTGGTTCGTCGGCTTCTTCGGTGGCACGCTCTTCGTCTGGATCAACGGCCTGAAACCGCTGCAGCCTGTCACCATCGGAGAGACCTCGTTCACCGTCTATATCGGCCTGCTGGCATTGGCGTTGAACGTCATCGTCGCCGTCATCGTCAATGTGCTGATCCCGGCAAAAGTGACGGCGCGCGCCTGATCGTCCCCCGAAAACAGAAGCCGCGGGCGGGCAAGTTCGCGGCTTTTCCATGCGATGACCTCATGGAATCCCTCTTCCTTTTCCCTGCAAAAGCGCCTATGAACCGGCGCGATGAACAAGTTCCGGCTGGCGATCACGATACGAATTATCGGCCCGGCCTTCCGCGCGCGCTAAGCGGCCGGAAGGTCCGGGTTTTCGGCGCTTGGACGACGAGCGCCTCCGTCACCAATTTTCAAGCCCGTTGCGCCCGCTCCCGTGGCGCCTAGAGACGATTGCTAGACATGACCGATGCAGCCGAAAAAGTTGACTATTCGAAGACCCTCTATCTGCCGGAAACAGACTTCCCGATGCGCGCCGGTCTGCCGCAGAAGGAGCCGGAAACTGTTGCCCGCTGGCAGCAGATGGGCCTCTACAAGAAGTTGCGCGCTTCCGCCGCCGGCCGCGAAAAGTTCGTGCTCCACGATGGCCCTCCCTATGCCAACGGCAACATCCACATCGGCCACGCGCTGAACAAGATCCTCAAGGACGTCATCAACCGCTCGTTCCAGATGCGCGGTTTCGACGCCAACTACGTTCCCGGCTGGGACTGCCATGGCCTCCCGATCGAATGGAAGATCGAGGAAAAGTACCGCGAGAAGGGCAAGAACAAGGACGAGGTTCCGGTCAACGAATTCCGCCAGGAATGCCGTGACTTTGCCGCCAGTTGGATCAAGGTGCAGTCGGAGGAATTCAAGCGCCTCGGCATCGAGGGAGACTTCGACAACCCCTACACCACGATGAACTTCCACGCTGAATCGCGCATCGCCGGCGAACTCCTGAAGATCGCGAAGTCCGGCCAGCTCTATCGCGGCTCCAAGCCGATCATGTGGTCGGTCGTCGAGCGCACGGCGCTCGCGGAAGCCGAAGTCGAATACGCCGATGTCGAAAGCGACATGATCTGGGTGAAGTTCCCGGTGGCTGACGGCCCCAACGAACTCAAGGACGCCTTCGTGGTGATCTGGACGACGACGCCGTGGACGATCCCGGGCAACCGCGCGATCGCCTATTCCTCGCGGTATAGCTACGGCCTCTACGAGGTCGAAACGGCCGAGAACGACTTCGGACCGCAGCCCGGTGAACGGCTGATCTTCGCCAAGCGTCTCGCAGAAGAGTCGGCCGCGAAGGCGAAGGTGACCCTCAAGTTCGTCCGCGATGTCGCGGCGGCGGAATTTGCCGCGATCACCTGCGCACACCCTCTGCATGGCCTTGGCGGTGGCTATCACTTTGAAGTGCCGCTCCTCGACGGCGACCATGTCACCGACGAGACGGGCACCGGCTTCGTCCACACCGCGCCGAGCCATGGTCGCGAAGACTTTGACGCCTGGATGGACAACGCCCGGGCACTCGAAGCGCGCGGCATTTCGTCCGCGATCCCGTTCCCGGTCGACGATGCCGGCTTCTTCACGGCCGACGCGCCCGGCTTCGGTCCGGACGCCGAGGGCGGTGCTGCTCGCGTCATCGACGACAAGGGCAAGAAGGGCGATGCCAACGAGCGTGTCATCAAGGGGCTGATCGGTCGCCATGCGCTGTTTGCGCGCGGCCGCCTCAAGCACTCCTATCCGCATTCCTGGCGTTCGAAGAAGCCGGTCATCTTCCGCAACACGCCGCAGTGGTTTGTCTACATGGACAAGGAACTCGGCGACGGCTCGACGCTGCGTTCGCGCGCATTGAACGCGATCGACGCAACCCGCTTTGTGCCGGGAGCCGGCCAGAACCGCCTGCGCGCCATGATCGAACAGCGCCCCGATTGGGTCCTGTCGCGTCAGCGCGCCTGGGGCGTGCCGATCTGCCTGTTCGTCGATGATGACGGCGGCATCCTGCAGGATGATGCCGTCAACGCCCGCATCCTGAAAGCCTTCGAGAACGAGGGCGCCGATGCCTGGTTCGCCAATGGTGCTCGCGAGCGCTTCCTGGGCGAGAAGGCGAATCAGCCCTGGACGCAGGTGATGGACATCCTCGACGTCTGGTTTGACTCGGGCTCGACCCACACCTTCACGCTGGAAGATCGTCCCGACCTGAAATGGCCGGCCGATGTCTATCTCGAGGGATCGGACCAGCACCGTGGCTGGTTCCACTCGTCACTGCTGGAAAGCTGCGCGACGCGCGGCCGTGCGCCTTACAATGCCGTCGTCACCCATGGCTTCACCATGGATGAGAAGGGCGAAAAGATGTCGAAGTCCAAGGGCAACACCGTCACCCCGCAGGAGGTGATGAAGGATGCCGGCGCAGACATCCTCCGTCTTTGGGTCATGACGACGGACTATTGGGAAGACCAGCGCCTCGGCAAGGCGATCATTCAGACGAATATCGACGCCTATCGCAAGCTGCGCAACACGATCCGCTGGATGCTCGGCACGCTGGCACACGACAAGGGCGAGGTTATTGCGCTTGCCGATCTGCCGGAACTCGAGCAGCTGATGCTGCATCGTCTGGCGGAACTCGATCAGCTCGTCCGCGAAAGCTACGACGCCTTCGAGTTCAAGAAGATTGCCCGCGCGCTCATCGACTTCGCCAACGTCGAGCTGTCGGCCTTCTACTTCGACGTCCGCAAGGATGCGCTCTACTGTGATGCGCCGTCGAGCCTGCGCCGTCGTTCGGCCCTGCATGTCATTCGCACCATCTTCGAATGCATGGTGACCTGGCTGGCGCCGATGCTGCCGTTTACGACGGAAGAGGCCTGGCTGTCGCGCAATTCTTCGGCTGTATCGGTTCACCTCGAGCTGTTCCCGACCATTCCGGCCGAATGGAAGAACGAGGCACTCGCCGAGAAGTGGAAGAAGATCCGCGCCGTTCGTACGGTCGTTACCGGCGCGTTGGAAATCGAGCGCAAGGACAAGCGCATCGGCTCTTCGCTGGAGGCTGCCCCGGTTGTCCACGTCGCCGATGCGGAGCTCCTGAAGGCACTTGAGGGTCAGGACTTCGAGGAAATCTGCATCACTTCGGGCATCGTCGTAGACAGCGCCGAAGGACCGGCAGATGCCTTCCGTCTACTCGAGGTTTCAGGTGTCAGCGTCGAGCCGAAACTGGCCGAAGGCACCAAGTGCGCTCGCTCCTGGCGGATCACCACGGATGTCGGCTCCGATCCCGCCTATCCGGACGTCTCGGCCCGTGATGCGGCTGCATTGCGCGAACTATCGGTGCAAAACTGAAGAATATTGCCGGGTGAATTGCCTAACGGTGGTTCATCCGGTAAAAGCTGCCTGAAAATGGCCGGATTTTTGCGTCAGGGGGACGATTGTCCGGTAGGGCGAAGATTGCACCGGCATGGCTGGAAGGGTTTTCATGTTATCAACGCGTTGGTTCCGTTTGGGCGTCTGCCTGACCGTCGCCGTGGCAGGCGGCTCGCTGATTTCCGGCTGCGTGGGGAGCCCGCGCTACGGAACAGACAAGACCGCCATGGAACAGCTGACCGACGACATTGGTCAGTCCGTTTCTCTCACCGGCGACGGTCCGAAGAACAAGGGCGTCAAGTACAGCGCTCGTCCGGGCCTCGTTCTGCCGTCCGCAGCAGCCAAGCAAACCCTCGCCGAGCCGCAGCAGACCATCGCCAGCAAGGATAATCCGCAGTGGATCGAATCCCCGGAAGAAACGCGCGCCCGTCTGGTCAAGGAAGCTGACGAAAACAGCGACAACCCGAACTATCGCTCGCCGCTCGCAAGCGACAAGGTTGAAGGTGGTCGGCAAACGACTGAGGCCCAGACCAAGGCTTATCGCGAGGCTCGCGCCGCCCAGAAGGGTACCTATACAGATCGCCGCTACATCTCGGATCCGCCAACCGAATATCGCGCGGTCGACGATCCGGCAAAGCTGGACGATCTCGGCGAACCGGAGCTGAAGAAGGCGAAGAAGAAGAAAAAGGAAGCTGCGATCGCCGGTACCGGCAAGCAGTGGTGGAATTTCCTCCAGTAAGGTTTCAAGCGGGGCAGTCAGCCCCGCTTTGCTTTTGCCCACCTGTCAATCAGCAAGGCGTCCAGAAACTGGCAGGCTAGGAAGATCCTGCGGGCGGCCCGATCTTCGTGCTCCTGTTACGGCATATCCCGCTTCTGCGCGAAGAATGTCCGAAGGATTTCGGCGGATGTCGTTTCCTGCAAGCCGGAATACACGTCCGGGGCGTGATGGCAGGTAGGTTGCTGGTAGAAGCGCACGCCGTTGTCGACGGCGCCACCCTTAGGGTCTTCCGCGCCATAATAGAGCCTGCGAATACGCGCGAAGGATATGGCCGCCGCGCACATCGTACAGGGTTCCAGCGTGACGTAGAGGTCGGCGCCGGTCAGCCGTTCCTGACCAAGCTCTTCGCAAGCCATTCGAATGACGGCGACTTCGGCATGGGCGGTCACGTCGTTAAGCTCGCGCGTACGGTTGCCTGACGCGGCGACCACGGCCCCGTCAATCACCAGAACCGCTCCGATCGGCACCTCGCCACGCTCTCGGGCGGCGCGGGCCTGGTCCAGCGCCAGCTCCATAAATTGATTTGTCTTCACGATCCGACAATTTCCACTTAACCGCAGGGGCGCGACCTGATAGGAAGGCCCGAAAAGGCAGGCAAACAACAAATGACATTCAAAGACAAGCCAAAACGGCCAGGCGGCAAGCCATCCCCGCGCAATGCCGGCCCAAAATCCGGTGCCAAGCCGGCAAAGGCGCTCGTCGAGACCGAGGCGGACGACGTCGCCGAGGGCGATGCCAAGGCCGAGCGCATCTCGAAAGTGATGGCGCGCGCCGGCGTCGCATCGCGCCGCGATATCGAGCGCATGATCATGGACGGCCGCGTCAAGCTGAACGGCAAGCTCCTCGACACGCCCGTCGTCAACGTCACCTTGGCCGACAAGATCGAGGTGGACGGCGTTCCGATCCGCGGGATCGAGCGCACACGACTCTGGCTTTATCACAAGCCCGCTGGCCTCGTGACCACCAACATGGACCCGGAGGGACGGCCGACGGTTTTCGATAACCTGCCGGAAGACCTGCCGCGCGTCATGTCGATTGGCCGCCTCGACATCAACACCGAGGGTCTGCTGCTTCTGACCAACGATGGTGGCCTCGCCCGCGCGCTGGAACTGCCGACGACGGGCTGGCTACGCCGCTACCGCGTGCGCGCCCACGGCGAGATCGACCAGGACGCGCTGGACAAGCTCAAGGACGGCATTGCCGTCGATGGTGTCCTCTACGGCGCAATCGAAGCGACCCTCGATCGCACGCAGGGCTCGAACGTCTGGCTCACCATGGGCCTGCGCGAAGGCAAAAACCGCGAAATCAAGAACGTGCTCGGCGCGCTCGGTCTCGACGTCAACCGTCTGATCCGCATTTCTTACGGCCCCTTCCAGCTCGGTGACCTGCCGGAGCGCGACGTCGTCGAAGTGCGTGGCCGCACCTTGCGCGACCAGCTCGGCCCGCGCCTGATCGAGGACGCGAAGGCCAATTTCGACGCGCCGATCTACAACACGCCTGCTGTTGTTGCCGAGGAAGAGCCGGAAGCGAAGCCGGAGCGCCGCGAACGCCCCCGCAAGCCTGAGGACAAGCGCGAGCGTGCGCTGAGCCGCCTCGACACCAAGCGGGACGACCGCCGTGATGACCGTCGCGATGGTGGCCGCATGGACGATGATCGCCCGAAGCGCCCCGCGCTCGGCAGCCGCCGCAACGCCAATGTCTGGATGGCGCCGGGCGCCCGACCGCTCGGCGAAAAGGCGGCCGCTAAGGCCGAGAAGAATGCGAAGACCGCCCGCAAACGCGGCGAGGCTCCGGGTTCCGCAAAGCCCGAGCGCTCGAGCCACGGCGACGACCGGCCGCGCGTTCAGATCAACCGCGCCCGCGATGACGAGGGCGAGTGGATCCGTTCCAGCGAGATCGTTCGCAAGCCGAAGGATGAAGGCGACGAGGGCTTCGGCCGGAAGCGCTTTTTCGGGGATCGTCCGGCTCGCGGTGAGCGGTCCTTTGGTGACCGCCCGGCGCGCGGCGAACGTTCGTTTGGCGACCGTCCCGCCCGCAGCGACAGACCGCATGGCGATCGCCCTTCGCGTGGCGACCGTCCCTTCGGTGACCGCCCTCGCGGGGATCGCAAGCCGCGCGAAGAGGGTGACGAGCGTCCGCGTTCATTTGGGGATCGTCCGCGTGGCGACCGCCCGTTTGGCGACAAGCCACGCGGCGATCGGCGCCCCCGCGCCGAGGGCGACGAGCGTCCTCGCGCCAAGAGCTTCTCGGGCGAGGCCCGTTCGGAGCGTCCGGCCGGCAAGTCCTTTGGTGACAAGCCGCGCGGCAAGAGCTTCGGCGGCAAACCCGGCGGCGGCAAGAATTTCTCCGGCAAGCCGAAGGGCGACAGGCCGGGCGGCGGTGGCAAGCCTTCGGGCGGGCCGTCGCGGGGTGGACCGAAAGGAAAGGGAATGACGCGCGGTGCGGATCGTCGGCGGTGAATTTCGCGGACGGCCGCTTGCCGTACCGAAGTCAAACGACATCCGGCCGACAGCCGACCGGACGCGTGAGAGCCTGTTCAATATTCTGAGCCATGCCTATCCGGAATGCGTCGACGGCACCCGGATACTGGATCTCTTTGCCGGCACCGGCGCCGTCGGCCTCGAAGCCGTCTCCCGCGGCTGCCGCCATGCGCTATTCGTCGAAAACAGTGTCGAGGGCAGGGGCCTGCTTTGGGAAAACATCGATGCGCTCGGCCTGCATGGCAGGACGCGCATCCTGAGGCGCGACGCGACCGATCTCGGCAGCGTCGGCAATCTCGAGCCGTTCCAGATGCTTTTTGCCGACCCGCCCTATGGCAAGGGTCTCGGCGAAAAGGCGATGGCCGCCGCCGCCAAGGGCGGTTGGCTGCAACCGGGCGCGATTGCGGTTCTTGAGGAACGCGCAGACGTTGCCGTTTCGGTCGATCCTTCCTATCTGTTTTTGGAAAACCGAACGTTCGGCGATACCAAGGTTCATTTCTTCCGCTATCAGCCCGAATAAGGGCTGAGGAAATCGGGGGCAGCGGTGCAGCAGGCAGGGACGATGGAAACCGAGTTGCCTGCCCCACGCGGCACATCACGAGCTATGCCCACTGTTGCTGTTGCCTTCGGCGGAGGCGGCGCGCGCGGCCTCTCCCACATCCACATCATCGAAACGCTGGATGAGCTCGGCATTCGCCCCGTGGCGATTGCCGGATCCTCGATCGGCTCGATCATGGGCGCGGGGATGGCGGCCGGAATGACCGGCGAAGCCATCCGCGAACATGTGATGATGACGGTCGGCAACAAGGCTGCCGTTGTCAGCCGCCTGTGGGGCCTGCGACCGCAGACGGTGCGCGATGCCGTTGCCAACGGCGTGCGCATCGGCCAGTTCAATCTCGAGCGTATCCTGAAAGCCTTCCTGCCCGCCGATCTGCCGGATCGCTTCGAGGACCTCTCAATCCCGATGACAGTGACGGCGACCGATTACTACGGCCAGTGCGAGGTGCTGACGAGCGGGGGAGCGCTGCTCCCGGCGCTGGCGGCTTCCTCCGCGATCCCCGCCGTCTTCATGCCGGTGCGGCTGCACGGTCGGGTGATGATCGATGGCGGCATCAGCAATCCCGTGCCTTACGAATGCCTGATGGATCGCGCCGACATCGTCATCGGCATCGACGTCGTAGGCGCGCCGGAAGGAGATGGCGCCCACATTCCAAACCGGATGGAAAGTATCTTCGGCTCCGGCCAGCTGATGATGCAGACCGCGATTTCCCTGAAGCTGCGGCTGCAGGCGCCGCACATCTTCCTTCGCCCCGCAGTCGGGCGCATCGGCGTGATGGATTTCCTCAAGGCGCGCCAAGTCCTGTCCATGTCGGTCGGCGTCAAGGACAAACTGAAATACGCACTCGATCGGGAGATCGAGGCGCGGATCGCCTCCTAGAAGCTTCGCCCAGGCTTAGTAGCCGTTAATGCCGGCCCCACGAACCGGGCCAATCCCCGCGGGAGTTGCGTAGGTGGTATTCCCTGCGCCCGAGCCGGTGGTTGCACACCCGGAAAGGGCAAGGATCGCGATGGCCGCGACGGCCAGAAGACAGCGTAGAGGCATGGCATTGTCCTATCATCGAAGACTGCGCGGGCCTCAGGGGCCGGAGCGGATACTCCCGCAAATCAATGGCGATGGCAACGGGTAGCTAAGAGCGTAGGTTCGATGCGCTGCCCGGATTGATCTCCGGATGCATCCTCACTCGTCCGGGCTATGGCTCGGACATCAACACAGCCCGCCCGGTTCGCCGTGGCGCGCTTTGTCGTAGCCGGCATTCGTGGGTGCCCGGCAGGAAAAGGTTACCACCGTCGGCTAGTGCGGCGCACGTCGACGATGCGCCCATCCCTTTGACGGACCCCTATCTCGTAGCGGTTCCCATTGCGGATTGCGCGATAGGTAAAGTACCTCCCGCGGCAATTATCCCGAATGACGTCGCGAAATCCCCGGGTACGAAGCAGCCTCGCACCCTGAGGGCAGGTTATCGGTCGCCCGTGGTTCAGGCTGCTGCCGGAGCCGATGATGATCTGAGCGCTCGCTTCCTGGGGAAGCGCGACCGGTGAGACGAATACGACCAGAGCAAGTGCACATGAGAGAAGCGAAGATCCGAGTATAGCCTTGAGACTCATAACATCCTCCGGGTTAGCCCGCATGAGAAAGGCAGGGCATGAGAAAATCGCCTAAGTTGTGGCTCAATACAAGTGATGACTCGACGACCCAGCCGGGGGAGTACGCTCATCAAACTCTAACGAACCTGCCACGCCTCTCAACGCGCTTTACAAGGTGGCAAAACGCCCCCGCGATATCTAACTAGAACGGATAACTTAACACGGCCCGATTGCAAGAGCATGCTTGCTTCGATGGTGAACGGGACAAACACCGGTAGTTTCTGGCAGGGGGGCGTCTGCGGCGCCGCCGGCAGCCTGTTGTTCAATGCCTGGATCGTGCCGTTCCTCACACGAGCCTTCGACAAAGTCGGTGCCGGGCCCGAAGAGGTGGCTGATGCCGTTTTCCGATGGATCGAGCAATACATAGACCTCGGTATCTCGAGTGGGGGCAACTTGTGGAGTGCTCCCGACCCGGATTTCCTTCGACTTGTCTACTACGCGTTGCAGGTTGCGTTCCCGGCTACAGCAATCCTCATCGGTCTGCAGATAAGGCGTCTAGTTGTACGCTTCTGGCCCCAAGGGCCATAAATATGATCGCGCCAGAGAGCCCGTCGCCTGTCCTCTTTCCAACGGGCGAGTACAGGTTCATCATGCCATGGGATGCTTGCCGCCGCTTAGCTGTTGCAGTAGACCCCCGAGCCCGGAACTTGGCATTGGAAAACTTTGGCGGTCAGGCTTTGTAGGATGCTCAATTGGAGAGTTCCATGACCCGCTTGCACAAGCCAATCGCAGCACTCGCTTTTCTCTTGCTCGCTGCAATCAGTTCGTCATGTACCACCGGTGGGCCGGGAGCCCGCTCGCTAAATGAACCCGCGAACCCCGCCTGCGCAGATGGCTTCACGCCCAAAGGCGGCGGTTCATGTGACTTTTGAGATCTGGGAAAGATGGAGATTGCCCACTACCGGGCGAGTTCCTATCAGACGCGAAGGCCAAGGGATCGATGAGGGTGTATCACATCGTCGCTCACGCGGGCATCCTTTGAGCGAGCAGAACGTTTCAATCTAACGTGAAAGGGTTCTAAGCGTCGGCCGTCACCTCTGCCGTGCCCGCCAGCGGGTCCTCGTCGAAGCTAGCGGCGCGCTTTGGCTTCATGAGCGGCTCCGGTTTGACCGGCTGCGAGAAAAGCATGTCGCGGCCGGCCTGCAGTCCTTCGGTGACCTGGAGCACGAGGCGCGCCTCGTCGCGCTTGCGGATATCCTCGCCGATTTCATAGGCCTCCGCTTCGCCGACGCCCAAGGCCTCGAGCGTTCGCCGGCCGAAGAGCAGGCCTGACTCCAGCGTTTCGCGCAGTTCGTAGTCGACGTTGAGGTTGCGCAGCGCTATCGAGTGGATGCGGTCGTAGGAGCGCACGAAGAGCTTTGCGTGTGGATAATCCGCCTGCACCAGTTCGACGATCTTGTCGGTGATCTCGCGCTTCTGCGTGCAAACAACAACGATCTTCGCCCGGTCGATGCCGGCGGCCCTGAGCACGTCCTTTCGGGTGCCGTCGCCGAAGTAAATCCGGAAACCGAAAGAGGAAGCCTGCCGGATGCGATCGGCTGAAAAGTCGATGACGGTCACGGCGCGCCCGCCGGCGAGCAGAATCTGGGCGGCGATCTGTCCGAAACGCGAAAAGCCGACCATCAGCACATCCGCGCCGGCACCTTCGAAATCCTCGTCCAGTTGTTCTTCCTGATTGCCCGACAGCAGCCGCTTGGCGAGCATCGTTCCGATCGGCGTGAGGGCCATCGACAGGGTGACGATCGCAATCAGCAGCGAGGCGGTACTCGTCGGCATCAGGCCGGAAACGGCAGCGGCCGAAAACAGGACAAAGCCGAATTCGCCGCCCTGCGGCAGCAGAAAAGCGATCCTGATAGCGTCGTCATGCGGCGAGCCGGTTGCGCGGCAGAGAACGTAGATCACCAAGGCCTTCGCTGCTATGACAACAGGCACGGCGACGATGATGAAGAGTGCGTTGTCTCTGAGTACCTCGAGCTGGATCGAAAGCCCGACGGCGATGAAGAAGATAGCGAGCAACACGCCGCGGAAGGGCTCGATGTCCGCTTCCAGCTCGTGGCGATAGGAGGATTCGGCCAGCATCACGCCAGAAAGGAAGGCGCCCATGGCCATCGACAGTCCGGCAAGCTGCATCAGGCTCGCCGATCCCATCACCACGAAGAGGGCGGCGGCGATCATCGTCTCGCGGGCCCCGGTGCGGGCGATGATCTGAAAGAGCGGTGTCAGCAAGTAGCGTCCCATGACGATCATCGCGCCGACAGCACCAATGGCGATCGCGAAGTCCAGCAGGGGCGTTCCGCTGCCCTTGCCGCCGTTGAGAATACTGATCAGGGCCAACAGCGGCACGATCGCAAGGTCCTGAAACAGCAGCATCGAGAACGAGCGCTGCCCGTAGCGCGTATTCACGTCGCCTTCATCCTCGAGGATCTGCATCGCGAAGGCGGTGGAGGAGAGAGCAAGCCCGAAACCCGCAACGATGCTGCCACGCCAGTCGAGAACGCCGGAAAGGCCGCTCAACAGCGTCAGCAGTAGACCGGTCGCCACCACCTGCGCGGTTCCGAGCCCGAAGATGTCACGCCGCATTTGCCAGAGGCGCGAAGGCTTCAGCTCAAGCCCGATGATGAACAGGAGGAAGACGACGCCGAGTTCGGCAACATCCAGGATCTTTTCGCCATCCGTCAATCCATGGAAGATCGGGCCGATGACGACGCCGGCAGCCAGGTAACCGAGCACCGTTCCGAGACCAAGGCGCTTGAAGATGGGCGCCGAAACCACGGCGCCGCCGAGGAGCAGGATCGTCTCGGCGAAGAGAGTGTTGGGCTCTGACATCAGGCGAGTTTCTTTCAATGCGGGGAGGCATACAAGCGGCGGGCAAAAGAATCGGCTCACGCGACCTTGATGCTTTTCGTAGTGCACAATAAATGGAACGCGAAGGAAAGGCCAAATCATGTCTTCAGAAATCGACTCCTCGACGCTTCTTTCCCGCGCAAGCCAATTGATCGACCTGGCAAAGAAGGCTGGCGCCGATGCCGCGGATGCGGTGGTCGTGCGCTCGCGATCGCAATCGGTCAGCGTGCGCCTCGGCAAGGTCGAGAGCACGGAATCGTCAGAAAGCGATGATTTCTCGCTGCGCGTCTTCATCGGTAAGCGCGTTGCCAGTGTCTCGGCAAATCCGGGCTTCGATCTTTCTGCTTTGGCCGAGCGGGCCGTGGCGATGGCCAAGGTGTCGCCGGAAGACCCGTTCGCCTGCCTGGCAGACGAGGACAGGCTTGCGAATTCCTATCCGGATCTCGAGCTCCTCGATACGACCGAGGTGTCGTCCGACCAACTCCGCGAAGCCGCCCTCGAGGCGGAAGCCGCGGCCCTTGCCGTCAATGGCGTGACCAATTCGTCCGGCGCCGGAGCCTCGGCCGGCATGGGTGGCCTTGTCCTTGTCACCTCCCACGGTTTCCAGGGCAGCTACATGGCCTCGCGTTTCGGCCGATCCGTCAGCGTCATCGCCGGCGAAGGCACGGCGATGGAACGCGACTATGATTTCGACAGCCGCATCTATTTCGGCGAGCTGGATAATGCCGCCGAGATCGGCCGCCGGGCCGGCGAGCGCACGGTCAAGCGCATCAACCCGCGCCAGGTGGATACTGGCAAGAATATCACCGTCGTTTTTGATCCCCGTGTTGCTCGTGGCTTCGTCGGACATATTGCCGGGGCCATCAATGGCGCCTCCGTTGCACGCAAGACCAGTTTCCTGCGCGACAAGATGGGGCAACAGGTCTTGAAGGCGGGGCTCTCGATCTCCGACGATCCGCTGATCGTACGTGGCCCGTCGTCGCGCCCCTTCGATGGCGAGGGCGTATCCGGCGAACGACTTCTGATGATCGAGGACGGTGTTCTCAAGCACTGGTTCCTCTCCACCTCGACGGCCCGCGAGATCGGAATGGAAACCAACGGCCGCGGGGTGCGCGGCGGCAATTCGGTGACGCCATCCGCGACGAACCTCGCTCTCGAGCCGGGCGACATTTCACCCGAGGACCTGATCCGCGGTGTCGGTAACGGCTTCTATGTGACCGAGCTGATCGGCCATGGCGTCAACATGATCACCGGCGAATACAGCCGCGGCGCGACCGGCTTTTGGATCGAGAATGGCGAACTGACCTTTGCCGTGTCTGAAGTGACGATCGCTTCGAACCTCAAGGACATGTTCATGCGGGTTACGCCGGCAAACGACATCGACCGCAAGTTTGGTGTCGCCGCTCCGACGCTTGCGATCGAGGGAATGACGCTCGCCGGGCGCTGATGGATTGGATTGCCGAAATGACTGACGTGGACACAGCCCTCTGGCGGAGCGATCTGGAATTGATCGCAGATGCTGCCAGGCAGGCCGGCAAAGTCGCACTCGGCTATTTCAATCAAGCGCCTGAGGTCTGGTGGAAGAACGAGGGGCGATCGCCCGTCAGCGCCGCCGATTTCGCGGCCAACCGGACGCTTGAATCCATTCTCCGCGCAGCCCGGCCGGATTATGGCTGGCTTTCGGAAGAAACTGAAGACAGCGGCGATCGGCTCTCACGGGACACGCTGTTCATCATCGACCCGATCGACGGCACGCGGGCATTCCTGGCGGGAATGGATCTGTGGTGCGTGAGCGTCGCGGTCGTGCGCCACGGGCGACCTGTCGCCGGCGTTCTCTACGCTCCTGCTCTGGAAGAACTCTTCGAGGCGGTCGAAGGTGGCGTGGCCCTGAAGAACGGGCGGCCGATTACTGTATCGACAAAACCGCTCGATGCACCAGGGCGCTTTGCCATCGCGGAGGATGTGCTCAAGGCATTCCCGGAACCGTTCAAGCATCGCATCGAGCGCGTGAAGCACGTGCCGTCCCTTGCCTATCGCATTGCCATGGTTGCCGACGGTCAAATTGACGGCACTTTCATCAAGCACAATTCACATGATTGGGATCTCGCGGCCGCGGATCTCATACTCGAGCGCGCCGGAGGCCGGCTGGTTGATCTCCGCGGTGACGTGCCGCTCTATAACCGCATGCAGGTCAGCCATGGCGAACTCTGCGCCGCCGCTGGGCCGCGACTCGCCGATCTTATAACCGGGATCGGTGAACGACGAGGCAGTTGACGTTTCCGTCAAAATCCCTCAGATGAAGCGGCGGAGGAGAATAGAGCAGAAAGAGAAGAAAATGACGGAATCCGGCGGCAAAAAGCAGCTCTTGCATCTCGTATTCGGCGGCGAACTGGAAAGCTTGGACGATGTTCAGTTCAGGGACCTCAAGGATCTCGATATCGTCGGCATTTATCCGGACTATGCCACGGCATTGACGGCCTGGAAGTCAAAGGCGCAATCGACTGTGGATAATGCGCATATGCGCTACTTCATCGTCCACATGCACCGTTTGCTGGACCCGGAAAGCAAGTCTGCGCAGTAACCCTCCCCCGGGCGCGGCTCGCTAACAGCCGTGAGCCGACTGACTGCCTGACGCATTCTGAACAAACTGATCGGCCATTGCGGCCGCAACAATAATTGGGAATGGGTTGATGTCGATCATTTGTGATCGGAGATTTGGCAGATGAGCGGTCGCATGGCGCGGTTTGCGCTGGGCGCCTATCAGGCAACGGGAACGTTGCTGACGCCGTTCGTCGGAGGGTACCTCGCCTATCGGGCCGCGAAGGGCAAGGAAGACCGTGCGCGCCGTTTGGAGCGCTCGGGCTATGCCAGCGCCGACCGTCCGGCCGGACCGCTGGTCTGGTTCCATGCCGCAAGCGTCGGTGAAACCAACGCCGTCATTCCGCTGATCCGCGAAATTCGCCGCCGCGACATCCACGTCATTCTGACCACCGGAACCATCACGTCCGCCAAGCTGGCCGCTGAGCGCATCGGCAACGAAGCGATCCATCAGTACGTGCCGCTCGACCTCAAGCCCGCCGTCAGCCGTTTCCTTGAATATTGGCAGCCGGACTGCGTACTGATCGCTGAGTCCGAAATCTGGCCGGCGACCCTGATGGAACTTGGCCGCCGCCGCATCCCGCAGATCCTCGTCAACGCGCGCATGTCGGACCGCTCCTTCGCGCGATGGAGTCGGCGTCCGGCACTTGCGGAAGCCCTGTTCGAGAACCTGGCGCTTGTTATTGCGCAATCGGATGTCGATGCCGAGCGCTTCCGCGATCTCGGCGCGCGCCACGTCATGATGTCGGGCAATCTCAAGGTCGATACCGACGCCCCGCCTTACGATGCTGCGGTATTCGCCGACTACAAGAAGCAGCTCGGCGGCCGCAAGACCTGGGCAGCGATCTCCACCTTCGACGGTGAGGAAAAGGCCGCAGGCATCGTCCATCGGGCGCTGAAGGAGCGGGACGAGCAGTTGACGATCATCGTGCCGCGGCATCCGGAACGCGCCGACGACATCGAAGCCGAGCTCGTCAAGCTGGGTCTCAAGGTCGCCCGCCGCACGCGCGGTGATGCGTTGGCCCCTGATGTCGATATCTTCCTAGGCGATACGATCGGCGAAATGGGCCTCTACCTGCGCCTGACGGAGGTTGCTTTTGTCGGGCGCTCGCTGTTTGCCGAAGGTGGGCAAAATCCGCTGGAGCCGGCGATGCTCGGTTGCGCGGTGCTGTCGGGCAGCAACGTGCAGAACTTCCGCGAAGCCTATCAGAAGCTGGCGCGGCGCGGCAGCGCGCGCATGGTCCGCGATACGGAGATGCTTGCCAAGGGCGTCCACTATTTGCTCACCAACGACGGAGCGCGTCGCACCATGATCGAAGCCGGGATCGGCGCCGTGCAAGAAATGCGGGGCGCGTTGACGGCGACAGTGAAGGGCTTGGAGCCCTATATCAATCCGCTCACCGTGAAGGCGAGGCTGCTGCCGAAGGCGGCTTTGCAGCGCTGAGGGCAGGGCGGCTATGAAGGCAATCAAGGGAATACTTTTCGACAAGGACGGCACGCTTCTCGACTACGACGAGAGCTGGCTGCCGGTGAACCGCGAGCTAGCGCGCATCGCTTCGGAAGGCGATCCCGAACTCGCGGACCGGCTGCTTCTGGCTTGCGGCATGGATCCCGTCAGCGGCCACATCGTTCCCGACAGTCTGCTGGCGGCCGGCAACACGCGCCAGATTTCGGAGGGGCTCGTCGCGGCCGGCTCGATGCTCGACGTGATCGAGCTGACGATCAAGCTGGACGAGCTCTTTTCTCATGCCGCCGAGTTTTCCGTAGCAGTCACTGATCTGGCCGCCTTTTTCGGTCGGCTGCATGCACGCGGCTTTCGCCTCGGTGTCGCCTCGAGCGACAACGAGCGCTCGATCAGGCAAACCGCCCAGCGCTTTGGCTTTGCGCCCTTCATCGACTATGTGGCCGGATACGATAGTGGCTTCGGCACCAAGCCGGAACCGGGCATGGTGCTTGGTTTCTGCACGGCGACGGGCCTTGATCCCTCCGAGGTCGCCGTTGTCGGCGATAACAACCACGATCTGCACATGGGCCGCAACGCCAAGGTCGGCGTGACCGTGGCCGTACTGACTGGCACCGGATCGCGTGAAACGCTCGCTGCCGCATCCGATTACTGCCTGAACGACATCACCGAGCTTGAAGGCCTGCTGCCCGACCGTCAGCTTGCTTGATTGACCAAGGGCTTGCTTTTTCTTGAAATTTACCTTCTCTTTCCGCCCGGTCGAGGACACAGCCCGTCAGCATGACGCTCGGGGTCCGAAAGGCAGGGCGGGGAAAATGGTATCCGAAGCGCCACCCTTCTGGTGGTCGAAAGCCGATTGGCGTGCCTGGGCGCTCTATCCGATTTCCTTCCTGTATGGGCGTGCGGCCGGCTATCGGATGGCCAACGCCAAGCGTGCCTCGGTTCCCGTGCCCGTTATCTGCGTCGGCAATTTCACCGTCGGCGGCGCCGGCAAGACGCCGACGGCGCTGACGATCGCCCGCGCGGCAAAGGCAAAGGGGCTGAAGCCTGGTTTTCTGAGCCGTGGCTATGGCGGTTCCCTCGATGTCACGACTGTTGTCGATCCGGTTCATCACCGCGCCCTGGCTGTCGGGGACGAACCTCTGCTTCTCGCTCGAGAGGCGCTCACCGTGATTTCCCGCCGCCGTGTCGAAGGGGCCCAGCGCCTCGTCAAGGAAGGCGTGGACCTGATCATCATGGATGACGGTTTTCAGAGCTCTCGCCTGGCGATCGACTATGCGTTGCTCGTCATCGACGCCACGCGTGGCCTCGGCAATGGCCACATCGTTCCCGGTGGTCCTGTACGCGCGCCCATCCGTCAGCAGTTGCGCTACGCGACAGCCCTTTTGAAGGTTGGCGGGGGCGAAGCGGCCGACAATATCGTTCGGATCGCGGCGCGCGCCGCCAAACCCTATTTCACGGCTTCCCTGAAGGTGTGCGACAGCGCCGATCTTTCCGGCCGCAACGTGCTGGCCTTTGCCGGTATTGCCGATCCGTCGAAATTCTTCCGCACCGTCGAATCCGTCGGCGGGCATATCGCCGCTCGCCGCTCGTTCGGTGATCACGAGCATCTGACCGATGACGAGATCGACGACATTCTGACAACGGCAGAGAGCGACGGCCTTCAGATTGTCACGACGTCGAAGGATTTCGTCCGGCTCGCCGGCCATCATGGCAAAGCCGAGGAACTCGCGGCGAAATGCCGGGTGATTGAGGTGGAGATGGCCTTCGAGGATGCTCTGGCGCCAAGTCTCATCATCGATCGGGCCATCAATGCCTGCCGCGACCGGCGCTTGAAGGAAGGGCGGAAGGCCTAATCGGAAAATCTCGGGGTGCCGGTGTTCAGCGTCAGCGCTTCTGGTTCGGCAAAACGCCAGCGCGCTTGTCAGCCTCCAGCGAGGCTACGGCATCGGCGTAGGGCTCCTGGCGCGCGACGCTCCAATAGCGCAGCTCGTCGAGCGGGATCTGCTTGCCGGTAATTGCACATACGACGTAGGAGCCCGGCGACAGGATCTGAAAATCCGCATCGAGATAGCGTATCTGCGCTTCGCGGTTTCCATTTCCTTCGAACAAGTTCATGCGCTCCATTCCTTGCAGGCTGTCATACCCCTGCCATAACGCGCCGCAGCGGCCTTTTCCAGCTTTTTCAGCTACGGCCGAACAACCGTTCAATATCCGAGAGCTTGAGCTCGATATAGGTCGGTCGTCCGTGGTTGCACTGCCCTGAGCCGGGAGTAACTTCCATTTGACGGAGAAGG
Organism: Rhizobium sp. RHZ02; assembly: GCF_014851575.1. Taxonomy (NCBI): domain Bacteria; kingdom Pseudomonadati; phylum Pseudomonadota; class Alphaproteobacteria; order Hyphomicrobiales; family Rhizobiaceae; genus Rhizobium; species Rhizobium sp. RHZ02. The sequence goes on along the minus strand of NZ_JACUZX010000037.1, from coordinate 16,163 downwards.
GCGTTCATTTCTTCGGGTCGCAGCCGTCGGCCCGAACGCACGGATCCGTGGCAGGCCATGGTCGCTGCAACATATTCCAGCTTGGCCGACAGGCCGGAGGCGGTATCCCATTCGGCGATCTCGTCCGCCAGCTGACGGATAAGTCCCGTGGCGTCCACCTCTCCCAGCATGGCAGGTGTCTCACGCACGGCGATCGCGCCGGAGCCGAAGCGCTCGATGGCCAGCCCCAGCTCGCCAAGCTCGGTGGCAAACTGCATAAGCCGATCGCAATCCTCTTCCGGCAGATCGACGATTTCGGGGATGAGGAGCACCTGCGAGGCGAGCCGTTTCGAATGCAGCGCCTTGCGCATCGCCTCGAATACTAGGCGCTCATGCGCGGCGTGCTGATCGACGATTACGAGGCCATCATCCGTCTGCGCCACGATATAATTTTCGTGAATCTGCGCCCGGGCGGCACCCAGCGGATAGCGCTGTGGCGGCTCTTCCGGCGCAACCGGCATTCTTGGGGTAGGGGCGATGTCGCTGCGGGCCGTCGGCGTCGCAAGGCCGTCGAAGGAGGCCTGCGGCCGTTCGCCGAAGCTGCCGTTTGCAGCCTGGTGGAATGGACGCGATGGCGAGGTCGCCGCCGACCAAGGCTGTTGGGGCCGTTGGGCGCCAGGCTGGAAACCGGGCCGGAAGGAGCGCAGCATGCCGTCTGCACCCGTTGTGGCTGCCCGGCTGCCGTCACGCGCCAGCGCCTCGCGCACGGCGCCGACGATCAGGCCGCGCACCAGTTGCGGGTCGCGAAAGCGCACATCCGATTTGGCCGGGTGCACGTTGACGTCGACAAGGGCCGGATCGAGCCTGATCGACAGTACTGCGACCGGATAACGCCCGGCTGGGATGGTCTCGGCATAGGCGCCGCGGATCGCCGACAGGATCAGCTTGTCCTGCACCGGGCGTCCGTTGACGAAGGCATATTGGTGGGCCGAGTTTCCGCGATTGAAGGTCGGCACGCCGGTAAAGCCTGTCAGAGATATGCCCTCCCGCTCCGCATCGATCTCGATCGCATTGTCGCGAAAATCCTTGCCAAGGATCTGCGCCATCCGCGCCAGATGATCGTCACCCGTCGCCGGCAACTCCAGCGTCGTTCGATCAGTCCCCGAGAGCACGAAGCGCACCCCGGGGAAGGCAATCGCCATGCGCTTGACGACCTCGGTGATCGCCGCAGCCTCGGCCTTTTCCGTCTTGAGGAATTTCAGGCGGGCCGGCGTCGCGAAGAAGAGATCGCGAACTTCGACGATCGTGCCCGGATTGCCGGGTGAGGGGCGAAGATGTGTAATTCTCCCGCCCTCGACGGCGATTTCGTTGCCGCCCGCGCTGTCCCGGCGGCGGCTCGAAATGCTGAGCCTGGCTACCGAGCCAATCGATGGCAGCGCTTCGCCGCGAAAACCCAGCGTGCGGATATCGTCCAGCGTATGTGAGATCTTCGAGGTGCAGTGGCGTCGTACGGCAAGCTCCAGATCCGCAACATCCATGCCAGACCCGTTGTCCGAAACCCGCAGCAGGCTCTTGCCGCCGCCCGACGTCGCAACCTCAATGCGCGTCGCGCCTGCGTCGAGGGCGTTTTCGATCAACTCCTTAGCGGCGCTCGCGGGCCGCTCGATGACTTCACCGGCGGCGATTTGATTGATGAGGGTCTCTGAAAGCTGTCTGATGGCCATGCGCCTATTCTCTTGGATTCGCGGGTCCGAGGGAAGGGCGAAAGCGCCACCGCCTTTCCGTTCTGCACGCCCTAATTCCGGCTGCTTAATATTAAGCGCGCCTTAAGACAAAGGTGCCATTTTGCAACTTATTCCGAGGACTGGGTTTAAATCGGACAGATGTGGGACGCGTAGGAATGAGTGCCGGCTTCGAACAAGCGGACACATCATCTGTAAGCAGCGAAATGCCGGCTGAATCAAGCCTGCAGACGGTGCTGTTTGACGCGGTATGCGAGAGCTTGGGCGCCGCATTCATCGTCTATGACAAGACCGACCACATGGTCTTTGCGAGCCGCCAGGTTCTCGATTTCTTTCCGATATCGGCGGCGATGCTGAAGCCGGGGAGGCGGTTGCGGGACTTCCTGGGCGCCATCTACGACACCGGCATCCGCACGCAGTCGGCCAGAAACCAAGGTGCGATGAGCCGTGAGGATTGGCTGTCCCAGAAGATCGCCTCGCACTGGCGCGAGCGCTTCGAGGCCGTCGAGCGGCATGGTGCGGATCGGTGGATCAGGTTTGGCAAGCGGCGCCTTGCGAGCGGCTACGGCGTCTGCGTCATCCAGGACATTTCCGAGAACAAGAAGCGCGAGGAACAGTGGCGCTCCGATCTCGAGCGTGTGCAGCTCACGGAGGATATCCTCGACAACCTGCCGTTCCCGCTCTTCGTCAAGGACCGCAATCTGAATTACGTCGCCGTCAACATCGCCTTCTGCGACAAGTATCAGACGACGGTCGATGAAGTGCTTGGCCGCAAGAGCAGCGACCTGTTCTCCGCGGATGTCGCCCAGCGTTTCGAGGAAAGCGACCGTCATGTTCTGGAGACGGGCGAAATGTCGATTTCCCGTCAGCGGCAGGTCTCCCGCGACGGCGTCGAACGCGACATCGTCACGCGCAAGCACCGGATCGGCAAGCCGGGGCGCTATTTTCTTGTCTCGACCATGCAGGATCTGCCGCGCGACGGCGACGATCTAGAAGAGTTCCGGTTCGCATCGACGGTCACGACGTCAAGCAAGAATTCCTATCGGCGCGCCTATGTTCCGATGAGCGGAAACGGCGAACGGCGCGAGCCGGCGGCAATGGAGGCGATCGTCCCGGAGAACTTCTCCGGTCGCAAGATCCTCGTCGTGACATCGGATGTCGTGGCAGAAGGCGCGGCCCTGCGGACCCTCGCCAAATACGGTTTCGAGGCCTGCTCGGTTCGCGGCGAGGACGAGGAGGAACAGTTCCTGGAAATCGCGAGCTCGTCCGGCATCGTGCTCGACCTGCTCGTGATCGACAACCAGCTCGGCATGCGCTGCCTCGAGCTCGCCGAGCAATACGGCATCCCGGCACTGGCGATGGACGGCTTCCAGCTCGCCAATGAGCTCACCTTCCAGATCGCCCGTCATTTCAACCGCAGCAACCGCGGCCAGATGGCCGAAGGCATTGACACCGACTGGGAAATCACTGCCGTGGAGGAGGCGAACACGCTCGACGTGCTCGTTGCCGAAGATAACGACATCAACCAGATCGTTTTCTCGCAGATTCTCGAAGGCCTCGGCTACCGTTACATGATCGCCCCAAGCGGCGACGAAGCCGTTCGCCTCTGGACAGAGCACCAGCCGAAAATCATCCTGATGGATATCTCTCTGCCGGGCTTCAACGGTTTCGAAGCGGCGCGGCTGATCCGCCAGACAGAGGAAGGCGGCAGTGCAAGAACGCCGATCATCGGTGTTCTGACGCAAGCCTTCGAGCGCGATCGAGCTGAGTGCGCAAAGGCTGGAATGGACGACGTAATTGTGAAGCCGGTAAGCCCAGATATTCTTCAAGGGATCTTTCAACAGTACCTTGCCCAGGACATCAGACAGGCCAGCATGTGACGAACAAAGCTCGTCAACTCCCTAAATCTTGGGACAAAACACGGTTCCAACGTGACCGATCCACTATCGAATTCTTAAGACTTGCCCGCCATCCTTCCTGCCGTTGGTGCAGTCTGGGTCTGAATGATGATGTCGGCTGAAATGCCTCTGGTGCCCGTAAGTCAGAATGAACTTCAGACAATGGCCTATACCGACCCACTGACCGGGCTCGGCAACCGCTACCGCATGCGCGACCGGATTGCCCAGATCTCAGCCGAACGCGCGAGCGATCCAGCACCATTTACGATCGGCATCGCCAATCTCGATTCCTTCAAGCCGATCAACGATCTTTTTGGCTCATCGGCGGGAGACGAAATTCTCTGCCAGGTCGCCCATCGATTGAAGGCCTGCATTCCCGACGGTGCCCTCGTGACGCGTCATGACGGCGATGAATTTGCCTTTGTCCTGCCGCTGGTGTTCGAGCGGGCCAGCGCCGAGAAGTTCGGCCAGATGATACGCGAAGTCCTGTCGGCGCCGTACGATCTCGGCGACCGCAATGTGCGGCTGTCGGCATCCTTCGGCTTTTCGATCTATCCCTTCGCGGGCGAGGAATTCGACGAACTGCTGAAAAGCGCCGAAACCGCGCTCTACCGTTCAAAACGCCGCGGCCGTGGCCAGATCACCGTCTATTCCCGCGAGATCGCCCAGGAAATGAAGCGCGCGACGCAATTGGAACAGGCGCTGCGCAATGCCATCATCTCCGATGTGATCGACGTGCATTTCCAGCCGATCGTCGCACTTTCCAATAACCAGGTCGTGGGCTTTGAAGCTCTGGCGCGATGGAACGATCCTGATCTTGGCTTTGTATCACCGGGCGTTTTCGTCCCGCTGGCGGAGGAGCGCGGCTTCATTGATGCGCTGTCCGAGGCGCTCCTGCGCAAGGCGGCCGAGGCTGCCCTTTCCTGGCCGCGCGAACTTTTCCTCTCCTTCAATCTCTCCTCGGCGCAGTTGATGGATCCGGGGACGAGCAGCAGCATCCTGTCGATCCTCGGTCGTGTCGGCTTCGATCCGCACCGGCTCGAACTCGAAATCACCGAGACTGCGGTGATGGGCTCGGCCGACACGGCAAACCGGATCATTGCGGATCTCCGTCAGGCCGGCGTGCGCATTTCGCTGGATGACTTCGGGACGGGTCAATCGAGCCTCGGCCGCCTCCGCGACTTTATGTTCGACAAGATCAAGATCGATCGCGCCTTCGTGTCGCGCATCAATTCCGATCGCGCCTCGGAGCACATCATCAAGGCGATCCTAACCATGTGCGAGGGGCTCGACCTGGAAGTGGTCGCCGAAGGGATCGAGGACTATCTGGAAGCCGTCAAGCTGCGTTCGCTCGGCTGCGGTATGGGGCAGGGCTACCATTTCGGCAAGCCCGCTGACAGCATTGCCACGCTCCGGTTCTTGCACGAGAACTACTACGACACGTCTGATCGCGTCAGCGCCTGAAACTCCGATGGCGCCCTTTCGGACGCCACCGGTTACGCGGTACTCACTGCGCAGCATCTTACTTGTTCGTCGTTGAACCCGTGGCCGTGGTATCCGTTGTACCGCCAGGCGCAGGGGCCTTCTCGGCTGCAATCATCTGAAGCGTCTTGAACTGCGGAGCCGCCTTCAGCGTTTCTGCGGTCTCGGACGTGGTCAGCTTCACTGTGCCGTCCTGCGTGTTCTGAGCGACGGTGATCTTATCCATCGGAACGGCAACATCCTTTTCGCCGATTCCAAGGAAGCCGCCGACGCCGATGATCGCTGCGACCAGGCCGCCGTCCTCCTTCATGATCAGGTCGTTGACCTCACCGATGCTCTCGTTCTGGCCGGTGTAGACCGACTGGCCAATATAGGTGTTGGCACTGATCTGATCGGCGGCCTGCTCCGTTAGATATCCACCACTCGCCTGCGCGGTGTCAGCCGTTGCGGCCGGCGCCGGAGCCTGAGCGGCGTTGTCCATCGGTGCTGTGGCGTCCGGGACCTTCGGCGGAGCTGCCGGGTCGGCCGGTGCGGCCCGTGTTGCCGGAGCGCCTGGTGTTGCCGGCTGAGTCTGTGAGAATGCCGCCGGTGCAAAAGCCGTGGCAAACAGCGCGCTAGCGGCAACGGTCTTCAGGAGTTTGCTTGTCATTTTGAACCTACCTTTGCGTTCCTGAGGGATCTTTAGCCCGCTCCCGCCATGCTCGGCGTTTGCGGCCGGTTCCCTATTGAAATGAACGGGATTTCAATTGGTTCCCGAAAAAAATCGCGCAAAAATTGCTAATTCCACGGAACTTTTAGCTCATACGATGTATGGCCACGCGGGGTTCGGTCGACAAAAAAGGGCGCCAAATGGCGCCCCGTGAAGCCTGATTATGGTTCTTCACATCACGTAAACCGGGTCGAAAACGCCCTTCACCGTAACATCCAGTTCGAGCAGGGAACCCGCCTGCGGTTGCATCGAGCGGGCATGCTCATCGAGCCCCTCCCACGCCGTGGTGACGGCAAGGCGGTCACCGTTTGTCCCGATGAAGGCAGGGCATGACGGCTGTGCCGCCGGCACCTTGTAGCGTGCAATGCGCAGTCCATCAGGGCTGTAGCGATCGACGGTACCGGCACCCCAACGGGCATTCCAGATGTATCCGTCGGCATCCACCACCGAGCCGTCGATGCCACCCGGCTCATCCATCGTGTCCACAAGCACGATCGGCTCGCCTGTCGGGAGACCGGTCTGCGGATCGACCATCACACGCATCAGCCGGCTGATGCGTGTATCGGTGAAGTAGCCCATCGTTCCATCCGGCGAGAAGCAGATCGAATTCGGGATGCTGATGCCATCGAATATCTTGGTTACGCGACCGCCGGCGACGTGGTAGATGGCGCCTGCGCGGCTTTCCGCCCGCTTGCTCATCGTGCCGATCCAGAGCGAGCCGGAGGGGTGGGTGCGGCCGTCGTTCGAGCGGTTTTCCGGTTTGTCGCTTTCAAGAGCTGCATAGAAGGTCAGATTGCCGCTCTTGATATCGCGAATGAAAAGGCCTCGTTCGGTCGCAAGCAGCTGCCGCTCAGGATCGACCCGGGCGAGCACGCTCGCCATCATCGGCAGCGCATGCACCTTCTTCTCTTCCGTCGAAAGGTTCAGCTCGTGCAACTCCTTGCCGAGAATATTGAACCACCAGACCGTGTTGGTGTCCGGATCGTAGGTCGGCCCCTCACCAAGCACAGAGTTGGTGCTGCAGAGTGTCCTGCCCGCGAACTCATGAATTTCCGTCATATGCCTTAAGCTCCTACGGCTGCGTCATAGGCGTAAATGGTCGCCTTGGCACGCTCGGCAACCTCTGCGGCGGTCATTCCCGGCTTGTAGAGGCTGGTGCCGAGGCCGAAGGCATTTATGCCAGCCTTGGTGTAATCGGAGAAATTCTTGTCCGAAACACCACCAACGGCCGCAATCACGAGCTCCGGCGGCAGAATTGCGCGGATAGCGGTGATGCCCGACGGTCCGAGAACGCTGGCGGGGAAAAACTTCAACCCCGTTGCGCCGGCGCGGGCAGCCGCCAATGCCTCCGTCGGCGTGAAGACGCCCGGCATCGTCACCATACCGTAGTTGCGGGCGAGAATAATGACCTCGGGCTCGACGTTCGGCGTGACCAGCAGTTTGCCGCCTGCCGAATGGAGGCTGTCGACGGCCTCGGTCGTCAGCACGGTCCCGGCCCCGATGAGGCAATCGGCCGGCGCCATCTTTGCGGCAATCTCGATCGACTTGAACGGCTCGGGCGAGTTCAGCGGGATTTCGATGGCGGTCAGACCGTTTTCGATCAGTGCGCCGACCACGCCTTCGGTTTCTTCAGGCTTGATGCCACGTAGAATGGCAATCAGTGGACGCTTCATCGTAGGAAAGGGGATGCGGTTCATCGCTTTGGTACTTTCTCAGTTCGGCCAAATAGTTTTGGCGGCGGCAGCAAGGCCGCCACGGACGGCCGTGTCAGCATCAATGGTGTTGTAGGATAAAGATAATGCCTTGAAGGCCGCTTCATAAAGGCCCTGCAGCCGGCCGGCGGCGACGAGAGTGACGTCGACGCCCGTCCCCGCATCTGACATCGCGCCCGCGATTTCCAGTGCGATCAGGGTCCCGGATATCTTCGCCTGCGCGGCCGCAGCGGTCAGACCATGCAGCAACTGGCCCGAGCGCGCGGTAAAGAAGAGGTTGGTCGCCATCGCGGGTCGGTCATAGGCCGTTTTTACGGCGCTCCCGAAGGCTGCCTCGTCCGCCGGGCTCTGATCGGCACCGGCGATTGCATGCGACAGGATCGTGTGCTTGGAGATCGCGTCGAAAAGTTCGCCGGTCATGAAGCTGGAGAAACCGGAGACACGACCATTCTTGACATGCACCCATTTCGAATGCGTTCCGGGCATGCAGACCGCCTGCGACCCAGTGCTTTGCGGGCCAAGCGCACCGAGGAGCTGTGTTTCCTCGCCGCGCATGACATCTGGCCGCGCCGGATCCCTCTGTGCAAGTCCGGGCAGGATGCGGACGTCCCGGCTCTGGTCGGGGACGGATACGGCGCCGGTCAGGATCGAGGATAGCGATGCCGGGACATCGACATAGCCCGCTTCGACCCATCCCTGTTTCGCACCTGCCATGCCGCAGATGATGACCGGAAGATTTTCCGGCGCATTTACCTTGCCCAAGTGCGAGGCGAGAACCTCGGCAAATCCGGTCTTCGCTGCCGTCGTCATACCTTCATTGCCACGGCTTTCGGCCAGGACGCTGTCATCCTTGCCGATCAGCCAGAGCCGAAAACTGCTCGTTCCCCAATCCACCGCGACATAAGCGGGATCCGCCATCAGAAAATGCCTCCATCGACAATAAGAGATTGTGCGCTCATCGCTGCCGCGCAGCTAGACGCCAGAAACAGGCACGGACCGACGATCGCATCGGCGTGCAGAACCTTCTTGATGCATTGGCGCTGCACCGTTTGCGCAATGCCGTCCTCGGTCAGCCAAAGCTTCATCTGGCGATCCGTGACGATCATGCCGGGCAGAATGCAATTGACGCGGATGTTATCCGGTCCGAGCTTGCCGGCCAGGCTTTTCGTCAGCCCGATCACGCCGGCCTTCGCGGTCGTGTAGGCCGGGAATTCGGGCATGTTGAGGAGAAAGGCGATCGACGACATGTTGATCACCGCGCCGCCGCCAGCGGCACGCATCGAGGGCGCGACGGCTTGCGTGGTGAAGAAGACGTGCCGCAGGTTGGTCGCCTGGTTGTTGTCCCAATATTCCTCGGTCACCGTTTCGAAATCGTGCCGGTCGTCGCGGGCGGCATTGTTGACGAGCACGCTGATCGGACCGGAGTGAGCGACAACCTCGTCGACTGTTCTGCGGATGGCGGCGACATCGCGAAGGTCGGCCTTATGAAAGCGAACGGGATGCAAGGTGTCGCGCGACAGCCTCGCGACGAGGTCATGGCTTTCCGTTTCCGCGATGTCGATGAAGGAAACCTTGGCGCCTTGTCGGGCGAAGCCTTCGACAATCGCTGCCCCGATGCCTGATCCGCCTCCCGTGATCAGGACCGTGCGGTCCCTGAATTCCGGAAACTGCGCAACAATACCCGTCACTATTTCCTCCCGGCTTTCGGTTGTTCTATTATTTGGAACCTAATTTGACTATGTGGAATTATCCGACTACCCTGGCATTTCTGTCAAGGCGTTTGAGGCAACAATGAGTGCGGCAAAAGGGAGTGCGCCCGAGAGGCGCGACACGGGCACCCTCGGCAAGCTGATGGTCCTTCTCGACCTGGTGACCCACGCCGACGGTCCCATGCGCTTCACGGATATACTGGCAGTTGCCGATCAGCCGCGTGGTACGGTCCACCGCCAACTCAGCCATCTCGTGGAGGAGGGCCTGCTCGAGATCGATGCGGAGGGCAGATACTCGCCGGGCTTACGGCTTTTGGACTTCGCGTCTCGCAGTTGGGCGCGCAACGAGTTTCGTCTGGTTGCGGAGCCACATCTTAAGGCTCTCCAGAATTTGACTGGTGAAACGGTCCATCTCGGCGTGCTGCGCGGCACCTCGATCATCTACCTCGACAAGTTCGAAGGGCAGCAGCCCGTCAGAATGTATTCGCAGATTGGTAACGCCTCACCGGTCTATTGCACCGGCGTCGGCAAGGCGGCCCTTTCCATCCTGCCCAGAGAGCGGGTCAGGGCCTTGGTGGCGGACCTCTCCTTCCATCGGTTCACGGCAAACACCCATACGGCCGAGTCGCTTCTTGCTGAGATCGAGCAGATACGGGAGCAGGGCCATGCCTTCGACCGTGAGGAGCACGAGGTCGGGATTCGCTGTATTGCTGCGCCGATCTGGTCAGAAACTCAGTCGCTTGTTGGCGGCGTTTCCGTGACTGGTCCGGCTTACAGGCTCACTATGGAAAGGCTTTCGGAATGGGCGGCTCCGATCCAGCAGTCGGCTGAACGGATCATGGAGGCGATGCGCATCGGGCTTGGTCCGCGTCGCTGAACTGCTGACGGCCGGCTTGGCCTAAAGCACAATATTGAGATTTTCTGACGAATCGTCACAATTGATGCTCGTCAATCCCCCGCCTTGGGGTGTATGTGCTGGTAGATCGTCACCGGCGATACAAACTAGGGACGGCGCGGAGGCGTCGCCGCCCATCAGGCTTCCATCTTTTTTTGAGTTGAACAAGTAAATGACTTCATCGCAGCCAGGATCTTCCGTGGACGTACACGTTAGCGAGATCGCCGGACTGAAAACGCAGTTCGATATTTTCCGCTTCATGAAGAAGGTAACGGAAGCCTATCGGGCGCGGGCCTTTATGGTTTTCAATCTTCCTTCCGTGACAGCACGGGACCTGCAGAGCAGCACGGTCATCTCGAGCTGGCCGGTGGAACTTCTGGCTGCCTACGACCACGAGGGGCTTGTGGCCAATAGCCCGGTCATGAAGAGGCTTCGGACTTCGACAACGCCCTTCTTCAATGACGTGTCGCAAGCGAAACTGGATCGCCCCGACGGGAAGGCGGGCATCGTCAAGGCACTTTTCGAACGCTTTCGCATGATGCGTTGCGCCTATTTTCCAACCCACGAGCCCTCAGGCGGTCGTGGCGCCATTTCATTCTCAGGCGATCGCGAGGCATTCACCGCAGAAGAAATGCGCGAACTCCACTATATCTCCATCCACGTCTTCGACCGGTTGGCGGAGATCCGCAACCATGACAACTGCGTCACCGATACCTTGACCGATCGGGAGATCGATTGTCTGAACTGGACCGCGGCTGGCAAGACCAGTGTGGAGATTGCCGAAATCCTCACCCTGTCCGAGCATACGGTGAACCACTACCTGAACCGCGCGACAAAAAAGCTGGATACGGCAAACCGGACGCAGGCAGTCGCCAAGGCGCTGCGGATCGGTCTCATAAAGTAAGCGTTGCGCAAATTGTGGGCTTGCCAATCATTCGCGCCCAATTTCTCGCCAATTCCGACGACCCCGGCGCCATGCCGCGCCGGCATTGCTGGCGGTTTGCCAATTGGCATGTTTTCTGCTTGCTTACATTCAGCGGTCCAGAGGGGACCTGGCACGACGCCGGATAAACGGCGCGGCCTGCATACCGCCAGCCGATGCCACAGGCCCGACCTCGGGCGTAGGGCGTCGGCGGCGGTTGTTGCCTTTAGAACACGCCGCCGACGGCATCCCTCACGCTTGCTCTTCCCATGGGCATTTTGCGCTGGCCTTTTGTGACGCTTGCTCTAGTTCGCAAGGCTTAGCTCGCTATCCTGGAAGGCTGTTGTGACCATCAGGGCGAAAGCCCGGCGGACTTGGTGGACATAGTGGCCTTCCGGCGAGCCTCGTCTCCTCAAATGCGGTCCCGATCGCCGATTTTGTTTGGCGAAGAGGCGGCGCTCCTCTATCTAGAATGCCAAACACAGGCAGTGAGGATGGAATGACGGGCGTCACCAAGGAACAGGTTCTCGAAACGCTGAAGACCGTACGCGGCCCCGATCTCGAGCATGATATCGTCGAGCTCGGTATGGTGTCTGATGTCTTCATTTCCGACGGCAAAGTCTATTTTTCCATCACCGTTCCGGCCGATCAGGCTAAGGAGCTCGAGCCGCTTCGTCTGGCTGCCGAACGGGTCATCAAGGAAATGCCGGGCGTCAAGGGAGCGCTGGTTGCGCTGACGGCAGACAAGAAGGCCGGTTCCGGCTCGGCGCCGGTCTCGCGCCCGCAGCCGCAGGCCGGGCATGACCATCATGGCCCTGCGCACGCCCCGCAACAGCAGCCGCGCGCCGGCAAGCTCGGCGTTCCCGGTATCGGCGCGATCATCGCCGTCGCCTCCGGCAAGGGGGGCGTTGGAAAGTCCACGACGGCCGTCAATCTTGCGCTCGGCCTCCAGGCAAATGGCTTGCGTGTCGGCATTCTCGACGCCGATATCTACGGCCCCTCGATGCCCCGGCTGCTGAAGATTTCCGGCCGCCCCACCCAAATCGATGGGCGCATCATCAACCCGATGGAGAATTACGGGCTCAAGGTCATGTCGATGGGCTTCCTCGTCGATGAGGAGACCGCCATGATCTGGCGTGGCCCCATGGTGCAATCGGCATTGATGCAAATGCTGCGTGAGGTGGCCTGGGGCGAACTGGACGTGCTTGTCGTTGATATGCCGCCCGGCACCGGCGATGCGCAGTTGACGATGGCGCAGCAGGTGCCGCTGGCGGGCGCCGTCATCGTTTCGACGCCGCAGGATCTCGCCCTCGTCGATGCCCGCAAGGGCTTGAACATGTTCAAGAAGGTCGAGGTCCCCGTGCTCGGCATCGTCGAGAACATGAGCTATTTCATCGCGCCCGATACCGGTACCCGCTACGATATCTTTGGTCATGGCGGGGCTCGCAAGGAAGCCGAGCGCATCGGCGTTCCGTTCCTCGGTGAAGTACCGCTGACGATGAACATTCGTGAGACGTCCGACGCCGGCACGCCGCTTGTCGCGACGGAGCCGAACGGCATTGTTGCCGGCATCTATCGCGACATCGCGACCAAGGTCTGGCAGCAGCTCGGCGGGCAGCCGCAGCGGGCCGCACCGGAGATTGTTTTCGAGTGAAATGCTTCGCTGCCGCTAGACTCCCAATTGCGGAGGAAATGTGGTGAAACGGCGCAGTAAGCGTAAGATGTCTTGATTCTTTCGCAGCTTTCCGTCATATGGCGCGCCGTCGCCATGAGGCGGTGTTTTGCGAATGCTCGATGATGGCCACCCCGCCGGGGCGGTCAGCTGCATGGTCGGAGTTATCTTGGTCGAAGGATTGGTGACTGCGATGCGGTTGAGCACGTTGCATATCCTGGCGGTTGCCGGATGTGCCAGGAGTCGTATGAACTTTCTTCAATCGCTTTCATTAAGATCGGGAACTTGCACCCCGCGCGCTCTCGCAGGCGGCGCGCCGCGGAAGGGCTTTCGATGAAAACAGCGATGCGCGCAACAAGCCCGGATTGCCGGAGGCCCAACCGGTGATCACGGCCTACTGTTCCAATTGCAAGTCGGTTGACGTTGGCGACCTGTCGCGGGGTACGTTACGCGACGATGTGATGTGGATCGACCTGATCGAGCCTTCGCGCGAAGAGGAGCTTTTCGTTGAGAAAGCTCTCGGCATCGAGGTTCCGACGCGAGACGATCTCAAGGACATCGAGCCGTCAGCCCGTCTCTACGTCGAAAACGATGCCGTCTTCATGACCGCTTCCCTCGTCTGGAAAGCCGAGACAGATGCACCGACGCTGACCGACGTGGCATTCATCCTCGCCGGCAAGCGGTTGGTCACGATCCGCTACGCGCAGCCCAAATCCTTTGCGCTCTTCATTGCCGCGCTCCACCGCGTGCCGCAGCAATGGCGCAGCGGTGCCGCATTGCTGGCAAAGCTTTTCGAAACGATCATCGATCGCACTGCCGAGATACTGGAGCAGTCCGTTGCCCGCATCGACATCCTGTCGACGCATGTCTTCGGCGATCGCGCCAGGAAGGTGCGCAAGCCGTCGAACTATCTGGAAGAGAAGCTCCGGGACATTGCGGGCCATCATCGCATTGTGAGCAAGGTCAGGGACAGCCTCGCCTCGTTGTCCCGCCTCATGACCTTTTTCTTCACCATCCCGGCCGTTCAGCAGGATCGCGACACCAAGGAATTGTGCAAAACGGTCTCGCGCGACATCCAGTCGCTCAACGAGCATGCCTCCTTCATCGCCGGCAACATCACGTTCCTGCTCGACGCCTCGCTCGGCCTGATCAACATCGAGCAGAACTCGATCATCAAGATATTTTCGATCGCGTCCGTGGTGTTCTTGCCGCCGACGCTGGTCGCCTCCATCTACGGTATGAATTTCGAGTTTATGCCGGAACTGCACTATGCCCACGGATATCCGTTTTCGATTGGGCTAATGGTGCTGTCCGCCGTCATTCCCTTCTTCTTTTTCCGATGGAAAGGCTGGCTCTGAAGAGCCTGTTTTCATTTCATGCACGAAGGTAGCCATACACACGAACGACACATGAAGCCGCGCAAGCTGGCCTACCTTGCGCTCGGCTCCATCGGCGTCGTCTACGGCGATATCGGTACCAGCCCGCTGTACGCGTTCCGCGAAGCCCTGAAGCCCGTCATGGTCGACGGCCTCACCCGCTTCGAGGTGATCAGCCTCATCTCGCTGATGATCTGGACCCTGACCATTATCGTCACCATCAAGTACGTGCTCTTCCTGCTGCGTGCGGACAACGAAGGCGAAGGCGGCACGCTTTCCCTGCTGGCGTTGCTGATGAAGACGGCAAATGGACATACCGCGCTGCTGATGTTGCTTGGCCTGGTGGGCGCGGCGCTGTTCCTCGGCGACGCGATGATCACGCCGGCTCTCTCGGTGCTATCGGCTGTCGAAGGTCTGAAGCTCGTGGCTCCAACTCTGACGAGCTACATCGTACCGATCTCGGTCTTCATCCTGGCTCTGCTATTTGTCGTCCAGTCTCGAGGGACCGGGGCCGTCGCCCGCTTTTTCGGGCCGATCATGGCGCTCTGGTTCATCGTGATGGCGGCCGCCGGCATTTCTCACATCTCGGATGACTTTGGCATCCTTGCCGCTTTCAACCCTTACTATGCCGTTAGCTTCCTGCTGCATGAGGGGTTCTACGGCGTGGTCGTGCTTGGCGCGGTCTTCCTAAGCGTGACCGGTGCCGAAGCGCTTTATGCCGATCTCGGGCACTTTGGTCGCCGGCCGATCCAGTGGGCGTGGTTTGTGCTGGTTTTCCCGGCATTGACACTGAACTATCTGGGGCAGGGCGCTCTGGTGCTCGGCAATCCCGCGGCCGTGTCCGATCCGTTCTTCCTGGCCTTTCCGCAATGGGCGCTGCTGCCGGCCGTCATTCTCGCGACCGCGGCCACCATCATTGCCAGCCAGGCGGTCATCACCGGTGCCTTCTCGCTCGTCCGCCAGGGCATCAACCTCGGCTTCCTGCCACGCATGGAAATCCTCTTCACCTCGGAGACGAATACCGGGCAGATCTTCTTGCCCTCCGTTAATGCGTTGCTGTTCGTCGGCGTCATCTTCCTCGTCATCAGCTTCAAGACGTCGGACGCGCTGGCCATTGCCTACGGCATCTCGGTTACGGGCGCGATGGTCGTCACTTCGATCATGGCCTTCGAGTTCGTGCGCGCGCGATGGAACTGGTCGATTCCGGTCGCCACGTTGGCGCTTGCCCCGCTGCTCTGCCTGGAAATGATCTTCTTGGGTGCAAACCTGCTGAAGATCCACGACGGCGGTTACATTCCGATCCTGATGGCGACCGCCTTTACGATCCTCATGTGGACCTGGCGTCGCGGCACGGCCCTCCTGATGGAGAAGACGCGCCACACCGATATCCCGCTCGCCTCTTTTGTCAGCTCGATCGAGCGCAAGAGCGATCATTCGCCCGCCCAGGTACCCGGTACCGCGATCTTCCTGACGAGCGATCCGGAATCGGCGCCCGCGGCCTTGCTGCACAATCTGAAGCACAATCACGTTCTGCACGACAAGAACGTAATCCTCACGATCCGCACCATCAACAAGCCGCGCGTTGCGAGCGCCGATCGCTACAAGGTCGAGCAGATCTCGGAGCGGTTTTCGCGCGTCGAGCTCATGTTCGGCTTCATGGAGTCGCAGAACGTCTCGCAGGCCTTGGCGACGTTGCGCAAGACCGGCCTGAAGTTCGACATCATGTCGACCTCATTCTACCTCGGCCGCCGCAAGCTCGTTCCCGATGCTAAGTCCGGCATGCCTTATTGGCAGGACCGTCTTTACATCGCGCTTGCCAATGCCGCGGCCAATCCGTCGGACTATTTCCGCCTGCCGGCAAACCGCGTGGTGGAACTCGGCTCGCACGTCATTATCTAGAAGAGCAAATGCGCTTCTAAAAAGCCCGGCGATCCGCCGGGCTTATACATTGCGAGGCCGGTGCATCGGTTATGATGCACCGGCCTCGTTTGCCATTGAGGTGATTGCAACACCGCAGTGACGATGCGCAGAGCGGTTGGTCCTAGCGGGCCTGAACTTTCGTTCGTA